>CAXTRP010000001.1:0-32542 GCA_964246615.1 uncultured Caulobacteraceae bacterium
CTCTCCGCGAGCGCGCCCTCGATCGCGGGCGCCGTCTGCCCGAACGCGGCGACGCGCATGCTCCGCGCCGTCCCCAAGCCCAGGATCCGGGTGTTGCGCACGAACGTCACCTGTAGCCCATCGACCGCCGCCGCCCTGACCAGCTTGGTGGGATCGACCTCCCGCAACTCGCCCTGCTTGGACCGGACCGCCAGGTGCTGGCCGGCGGCGAACATGCCGGGCACGTTCGCCGCGGCCACGGCCGACGCCACGCGCCGATCAATGGTCTGGGCATGCCCATCCCGGCACGTCGCCTCGATCCATGACGCCGCCTCCATTGCACCCAAGGACGGCTTGGCGGCGATCGCCTCACGCCATCGCCTTGATTGCGCCCAGTCGCGCTCCGGGCCGATGACGATGGCCATCACGTCGTCGACCGTCCGGCGGTAATGGTCGATGCACATGCGTGTGGCGGCCGCCGGCTCGATGCCGGTTGCGACGGCGAAGGAATGCTCGATCCGGGCGACGCCCCCGGCCGCCGCGGCCTTGCGGAGGGGCCCCATGGCTGAATCGTATGCGGCCTGGAACGCGGCGGGGTAGGCGGACACGGCATACGGGTCCTCGCGCCCGTCGATCCACGCCGTCCCGCCCGGGGCGGCCGGGAACCAGTGGCTGGCCTCCCACCCTTCCAGGGCGTCCGGCTCGGGGCGGCTAGCCGAGACCGCCGCCGCCAGGTGCTTGTCGATCACCGCCTGCAGCACGCCCGTCGCGGCCGCCAGGCAATCGCGTCGCAGGCCGGCTGACTGATCCGCGTCGAGGCCCGCCAATGGGAAGGCGCCGGCGTCGTAGTGGTTGACCGGGGCCGGGAAGTGCGGGGCCAGCGTTCCGGCGCAAGCCGCCGTCGGCGTGCGGACGATGCGGGCATCATCGACCCTGCCGTTCCGGACGCGGGCGGCTTCGGCATCGAAGGTCGCGACCACGGTATGGCGGATGCGCTCCACCGTAACCGGGATCTGCCGGGCGGCCGCCGCCATGCACGCCTGCCGCAATCCCCGCGCCACCTGCGCCGATGCCGGCGAGCCGGCCAGCGCGACGGCGTAGGGTCCCAGGAGGCCGCGGCAGTCGATGTCCGGAGGGAGGACGACGTCGGTGGCGGCACGCCGCGCCAGCGCATCCGCCAACTGCGCTTGGAGCCTCGGACCGGCCGCCTTGAACCTGGCCCTGAGCCGATCCTGGAACGCCGCATCGAGGGGCTCGAACCGGAGCGGAGCGAGCTGCTCACCCGGGAGGATGGAGCGCGCCAGCTGCAGCCCGGCGATATCGCCCACCCTATCCGTGGCCGCTACCGGCGGGCCGCCCGGCGAGGGCAGGTCCGGGATGGCGGCAAGGTCCGCCAGGCGCCGGACGAGGACGGCGACGAACTCATCGCGGTCCTCGATGCAGTGCCGCCACAAGGCCGTCGCGACGTCCGGCATCGGCGAGCCCGCCGCTTGTGCGATCCACCGGCAGTAGGTGATGGGAGGCGCCGCGGCCTGGGGGAGCACGATCGACCCGGCCGCCTCGACTGCCGCCGTGAGCTTTGCGAAGTGCGCATCGAGCTCGGCCTGCAGGAGCGGTGCCGCCGCCCGCGCCTTCCCCAGGATCGCTGCCGCGTCAGCGGCCGCCTCCGGGCCGGTCTCCGGGGGGAGCGGCGGCCGGTCCGGTGGCGGATGCAGGGTGCCCGGGGGCGAGTAGAAGTGGAACAGCGCCGCCTGATCCAGCGTCGGGTCCGACGCCAGCATCGATCTCGTGTAGGCGTGCGTCCGCTCTTGACCGGTCAGGTCGCGTGGCAGCTCGTCATCGGCCTCGCGGTGGTTGGACGGCGCGATCGGCTGACCAGGCAGTCGTCCCCAGGAAGCATCCACCCCGGGGTTCCCGAGCACGAACTCGGCCGATAGCGCGGGCAGCGGCATGACCCCGACGAGCGCGCCCAGCGCAGTGCACCTCAGCCATCGCATCCCGTGAGACCCGATGACCCTGGTGCTCGATGACTGTGGGAGGCCCACGGGGACCGGCGCTGCCGGGAGGAGCGCATCCGCGCGGGAACGCGCCCCTCCGCCACACCTAGCCGCACCATACGGGACCTTTCCCCGCTGGACCGGACCCCGCCAAGCCTCGCCGGGTCCGGCTTCGTAGCGGTCATCGCACACCCCGGGCAACTCGCGCGAAGCGCGTGTCGGAACGGCGACCGATGGACCGGCCGTCATCGCCGTCACAAGCACTGGCCGCTGCCCGCCGGCATCGGTTCGGCCCAGAACCTACCGAACTTCGGCCGCCAGTCACCGAGACCGATCTGCTCGCCGGCGACCACGACGAACCTGCGGATCTCCTGGGGGTCCAGGATCGATGGCAGGTAATCCACCACCAGCTCCGCCGACCAATCCGTGAACTTCGGCCTCGTGCGCATGATCCGGCTGCCGCCGACGCGTACCCCGACCCGCAGGCGGAAGCGACCATCCGCCCACAGCGCGGCCGGGTCCGATGGACCATCGTAGCGAAGGCGGAGGTCATCCCTCACGACCAGCCCAGCGCGCGCCTTCGCAGCGCGCCTTTCCTGGCCCGCCGCCCTGGTCAGCGACGCCTCCATCATCTCGCCCGGGATGCAGGGCGAGCCGGAGCTGGTGTACATGCTCCCCAGGAACTCGAGCTCGGCTAGACGAAGGTGGTCCGCCTCAGTCTTCCGCCGCCGGCCCGCGACCTCCGCAATCGCACGGGCGTGCTCATCCAGTGGATCCGCGAGGCGCCCGGAATGCATGAGCAGGGGTGCGGCGGACGTGATCTCGAAGCGCAATGACCGGTAGCCGCTCATGTTCGCTGCCTCGCTGAACGACTGGGGTGAGTCGGACGACGTCGCGCACCTCAGGGCGCGCAGTGGCGGCATATCTTCGCGCCCTGAGGGCGGTGGTGGTGAACGCGTGGCACGGTGCGCACAGCACGGTCAGCGCATCGACGCGATCGCGATCCCATCGGCCGGGCTGCGGATAGAACCGATGGTGGACGTCGAGGTCACGCCGGGCGTTGCAGAGCCGGCAACTATGGCCGTCGCGTCGCAGCGCGCGTAGTCGAAGCGCCCTCCAACCCGGGCTCGCGAGATAGTCCTCGTAGGTCATCGGGTTGCCCCGCCGGATGCGAGCCTTGGCGTCGATCGTCGCCCGCGACACGAGCAGCAGGATTGTCGTTGGACATGCATGCGCGTCACCACCCATCACCCGTGTCGACTATAATCGATGTCCCGGCTCACGCCAATCGGTGTCCGTGCTGCGGATGGATCTATGTGGACTCGTTGGGCGGAACGTACGGCGTGAACGCCTGGCGGCCGGTATGACCCAGGAGGACCTCGCTCATCGCACCGGGTGGGACCGCACCTACATCAGCGACATCGAGCGGGGCATCCGCAATCCGTCGGTGCGCTTGCTGGAGGATGTCGCCACCGCCCTTGGGCTCCACCCCGCGCTGCTCCTGTTCGAGGAGAAAGAGGCAGCAATCGTACAGGCGGCGTTGCTGGACCCAGCGGATGGCTCTTCCCCTTAGCCCAATCCCTCAGCCCGCCACCTGTAACACGATCTTCCCCGGCGGTCGGGGCCGCGTTCCCTCCAACATCTCATGGGCGTCCCGCGCGGCCAGGAAGGGCAGTATGGCGCCGACCCGAGCGGCCAGTTCTCCCGCGGCCATCATTCGCGCGACGATATCCAGGCGTTCGGTCGTGACGCCCACCAGGAAGAACCGGGCTGTGACGCCGTGCCCGACCGCCGCCTGAGAGTTTGGTTCCGAGACCGCGGAGATCAAGGCACCGCCACGCTTCAGTACCTGGAAGGAGCGCCGCTGGACCTCGCCGCCCACTAGGTCGATCACCGCGTCCATCTCGTGCAGCACACCCTCGAAGGGTGGTCCCTCACGGGTCAGCACCTCGTCCGCACCCAGGCTGCGGACGTAGTCAGTATCCTTCTCGCCGCACGTCGCCGCCACATGCAGGCCGGCACGATGCGCGAATCGCACCGCGAACGCGCCGACGCTGCCGGCGGCTCCATGGATCAGCACCGTCTGCCCTCGCCGCAGCGCCGCCTCCTGGAACAAGGCCTGCCAGGCGGTGACCGCGATGACGGGCACGGAGACGGCCTCGACGTCGGCAAGCCCTGCCGGCTTGTGGGCGATCATGGTGGCGAAGGCGATCGCATACTCGGCATAGCTGCCGGTGAAGCGCGCGTTGGTCACGCCGAACACCGCGTCGCCGGGTCGGAACGATGTCACGCCGGGGCCGACTGCGGCCACCACCCCTGCGAGGTCGGAGCCAAGCGTCAGCGGCAAGGGCTGCGGCAAGGCGCTTCGGCCGGCCCGAATCCAGCCATCCCACGGCCCGACGCCGGCGGCCGCCACCCGCAACAGCACTTCGCCGTCACCGGGCTTCAGCGGCCCGATCGTGTCGAAGCTGATGACCTCGGGGCCGCCGAACCGGTGCACACGGCAGGCCTTGCCCGCACCGAGCGGGATGGTGGTCACGAGTGGCTCGCCAATGGGGTCGCCAGACATCGCAAGCTCTTCTTCGATGAAGTGGTGAACGCGATCGTTGCACACTGGACGATCCAAGGCACGGGCAGATGGATCACCCTGCTCCCCTGTGGTCCTCGATCATGGAGGCCGCTTGCTGCGATCGGTTAGGGGACGCGCGGTCCTCGAGAGGACGCCCCGGACCGTGATCCGGGTCGCAACGCCGCGTCAATCGTGGTCGAACGGCTTGAGGTTGCCGCGCCCGTTTGACATGTCCTGTAGATATCGCCCGCTCTGCTAGGCCGGGAAAATTGCATAGTTACGGGATGTTATAGTGCGTCCATGCGTCGGCGCTGCGCTGGCCCGTTGCAACAGGCGAACGGCGGCTCAACTCACTCGGAATACTCCCGTCTCGGCCAACAAGCTAGTCACTACCTCCAACTGCAGCGCCCTTCGCCGATCCGAGAGCACGACCACTGCATGGGAGGTCGGATACATTGCGGTATCCTGGTGCACCTCGACCCAGGCGCTGGCCGACTGTTCAGAGACCTTGGCCTGGAAGTCGAACGACGGCTGGTCGTTGTTCCCCTTGGATCTGTCGCGCTGCATCAACGTCCTCCCGTTGGGGCGGTCGTGACAGCCGCCCGTTCGATCTCACCCATCTCCTTTGCAACACGCAACTCGTATGCCACGAAGCTGTCGAGCGGCTGCCGGAAGACTGGTTCGGCGCTCGCCGGATCGCTGGCCCTCGCGTGGCCATCGGACTTGCGCTCCGATCGCTGCCGGAACAGCCGCGCGAAGTGTTTCGGGGCAACGCCGCCGTATTGCCTGAACAGCGTGCGGTTTTCGCCCCTCGGTTCCTCCGTGAGCGAATCGTGATGCAGCTTCGTCGCCATGCTCTTCTTGTAAGGTTGGATGAAGACAACTTCGGCGATCCCGGCTGCGACAATGTGCCTGGCGCAGTTGTGGCAGGGATATACCGTCGTGTACAGCGTCGAGCCGACGAGCGAGTGCCGGCCGTCGCGCGCCACCGCGAGGATCGCCTCCATCTCTGCATGTATGGACCGCGAGAACTCGATGACCCAATCCAGGCGGCTCCCCCGGATCGCCTCCGCGACCTTAGCGTCTGGGACGTCGTCCTTGATGATCTCTGCCTTGCGTAGATTGCGGAGCAGCTCCGCCCTAATCTCGTCCTTCTCGTGGTCATTGTGGCAGATCCTCTGGCCGAACCTGAAGCAACGATTGTCGCGGTCGGCGGCACTCCCCTTTGCGTCTGAGCCCCACTGGTCATCCTCGCCATAGAGGCCGCCGCCAGGCTTGGGAACGTCGTTCCAGCCAACCGATATCAGGTCGCCCTTGGTGTCGAAGATCGCCGCTCCGACTTGGCGCGACATGCAGGCCGATCGGTGCGCGACCGCGTCCGCCTCGTGCATCGCCTGCTCGGCCCGAGTGGGAGTGTGCACGCCGACGTCGAAGACGATGTCGAGGAATCGATTTACCGTGCGAAGAAGCTCCGTGTCGTTGTCCCCGTCGTTGCGGATGAAGAAGTCCGCATCGCCGAACACGGAGCGAGTCTTCTGGCCGTGGGGGATCACCTCTCCCTGGTCGCGATCTAGTATCGCGCCGGCTCCGGCATCCGACGAGCCGTCCTCCTTCATGCGGCGTAGGCGGACGTAGTCCGGGGCGAACACTCCGACAACGACGAGCATGTCCTTGTAGACGTCCCTAAGCAGCGCTAGCTCGGCATCGTTCTTCAGGCTGTCGATGACGCATACCCGGCGCACCCTCGCGGCACGCGGTGGCGCTTCTCCGCTGATCCTCTCGAGGCCGGCACCGGAGGTCCGGATCTCATTGATCGCTGCCACCGCCCGTTTCGCGAGGTAATCGGGTCCGTGCCGCTTCCGCAGTTCGTTGCCGATCATCTGGAGCGACTCGATCCGGTCGTTGCCCCGAAGGTCGGTGGTCGGCGACAGGTCCACGAGATGTGCGTCCTCCTGCAGGAACCGGCTCACCTTGATGATGTTGCCGGCCTCGTAGCGGAAGCGATCGGCGAGGATGTCCCGGATTATCACTGCAGTCTTCGACACGCCCGAGGCGACCGGACCGACCATTGCGATAACCAGCTCAATCGACAGGCGCGACTTGATGTCGTCACGCGCATCGTTTTTGTTGGCTGACCCCTCTACGACTGCTGCTATCGCCGGATTTCCCATCTTGGATAGCTTACATTTGCGGCGCGCGAGATGCCAGCATGTCCGTCGAGTTACGGCAGTCTCACTGCCGGGCGGTTCTGGCCCGCAACGAAGGTCCGGGCGCGCCATCAACCGGCGGCACGAGGTCGGTGGGTGCCATCGAGTTTGGTGAGGTATCCCCCGGTCGCAATTCTGGTATCGATTCAACCGGGGGTGCGCCAGCAGGAGGTTCAGAGTCGCCTCACGGCCAGGCAGATCCAGTGGCATGGTCGAGGTCGAGGTAAGTCAGCCACCGGGCGTTCAACGCATAGCTCCTGTTGAACGTCACGAAGCCGTTCGCGGCGAACAGGACGCAAGTGACGTTGTTCTAGCCGGCCCAGGCTTCCTTGCTGCCGAGCAGGCATACGATCCCAGCCCCTGGGATGCCGGGCGGCTAGCACGCGATCTCGATAGTCGGTGGTGCCGTGTGCTGGATAGGGAGGAACACGTCCATTCAGTTCTTCGGCTGCGCGCAGCGTGGTGGCTGAGAGCGCGCCCCATCAGTGCAATGGCCCAGCACCAGGCGACGGTCACGCGATCCCCTCGTCGCAAAGATGGGCACTTGTCCACGCTCGGCAGCGTTCCGCCCACTGCGCCATCGCCATGTCGCCGATACGCCGCCCTTGGGCGATGAGCAGGTCCTGCCGTTGCAACATGGCCGCCACCACCATGTCGGTGCGGGCTAGGTCGGGTCCATAGGCATCGAGGAAGACGCCGAGCCGGCGGCGCTGCTCCGGAACGGCCTGCTCCGTGCCGCCGAGGTCGAGCCAGAGCCAGGCGGCGTAGCCGAGATCGTTCGCCCGCGTGCCGGGCGCGGCTGCGTCGAAGTCGATGAGCGCGACCGGCACGCCAGCGCGGAACACGGCATTGCAGGGCGACAGATCGTTGTGGCAGACGACCTCGAGGCCGGCACCACTTGCGGCGGGTGCAGCCAGCAGCGACGCAGTGGCGTCGTGGTATCCGCGGATCAGCTTCGAGGCGGCCACCAGCACGTCGTCGCCATGGGTCGCGGACAGATCGTCCGGCACCTCTCCTTCGATCCACCCCAGCACGTCGCGCCCTTCGACGTCGCGGCCACGGGAAGGCGGGGTGCCGTCGAACCCCGCGGCCTCGAGATGGCGGAGCAAGCGGTGGACCAGGTCGGAATTCAGCGCCGGCAATCGGCGGACGGTGTCGCCGATGCGAACGACGCCCGGCGTGGTCCGTCCGCCGGTGAGCGGGATCTGCCCGGACCCGAGCAGCTCATGGGCCAGCACGCCCATCATCACGTCGTCGTGCCACGCGCCGCCGACGCGGGCGGCGTCCCGCTCTCGCCCTTCCACGACGAAGCCGCAGGCGCGGTAGCAGCGGATGGCGCGCTTGTTGTAGGCGACCACGCGCAGTCCGACCCGATGCAGCCCGAGCGGGCCGAAGGCGTGCGCCAGCACGAGCCGGACCGCCTCCTGTCCCAGCCCCATCCCAAGCCGCGCCGGATCGTAGAAGCCGATCGCCAGCCGCGCCCGTCGGTCATGCGAGTCCACCCCGTCCAGGCGCGCTTCGCCGAGTAGCCGACCGTCGTGCTCCACCACCCAGGCATGCGGGTGTCGCGACAAGGCTTCCACCCAGCGCGCGGCGTCCGCTTCGGTCAGGGACGGCAATCCGTCCGGGTCGGTCCCGAACATGCGCATGATCTCAGGGTCTCTGCCCAACGCGAGCCGGCTCGCGACGTCGTCCGAATAGGGCTGGCGCAACACGACACGTCGCCCGTGCAGCACCGATCCCTCAGCCATCGCGCCTGGAGCGGGGGGCTCGTTCGTCATTCCACTCGGCCGTGATGCAACGTGGCGCCTCCAGCAATCGGTGTGTCGAAGCGGCGTCTGGAGCGGACTGTCAACCCGGTGTTGAATGTGCGCCATGGACCGGCGACGCATCATCTGCACCGTTTTCGCGATGCTTGCCGGCGCCTTGTCGCCGGGGACGGCTGCAAGGCCGGCACACGCTGCGGAGACACCGCACTTCGAACCAACCTCGTGCGGCGGCTTGCCCGATGTCGCCGATATCCTGTCCCGGCTGCGCTGCGGGGTCGTGCGAGTGCCGCGAGACCACGCCCACCCGGAGGGCCCGACCTTCTCCCTGGCGGTCGTCGTGGTCAGGAGCGAACGGCAGCCCGTCCATCCCGATCCCGTCTTGTACATCAGCGGCGGACCCGGGGCACCGCTGACCGTCTTCACGGGCTTCCAGGCACGCCACCCCTACGCCGACGACCGCGACCTCATCCTGGTCGACCAGCGCGGCACCGGTCGCTCGGAACCGCGTCTCTGTCCCGACCTCCAGCGCGATCTCGTCACCGCCATGCTCGGCGTCGCGGCCGAATCGACGCCGGCCACCCTGGCTGCCGACGGTGCGGCTCACGCCGCCTGCCGAGGCGAGCTTGCTGCCCATGGCGTCGATCCGGACAATTTCGGCACCGCCGCCACCGTGGAGGACTACGAGTGGGTACGGCGCGCGCTCGGGGTGGCACGCTGGAACGTGGTCGGCGAAAGCTACGGGACGACGGTGGCCATGACGCTGCTCGCACATCACCCGGATAGCATTCGTTCGGCCGTCCTCGACAGCCTCAACCCACCCGATGCCTTCTTCGGCATGTCTTGGTCGATGCGGGTGTCCCAGGCACGAGACGCATTATTGGCGGCATGCGAGGCCAACCCAATCTGCGGAGCGTCCTATCCGGACCTGGCCGGTTCCTACCGACAGGCCGTGGCAAGGCTGGCACAGGATGCACCCCTCGTTCCCTTGCCAATGGGCCTGCATGTGCCGGGTAACCGCGTGCGGCTCAGGCCGTCGCTGTTCGAGGAGGTGGTCGGCCGGCTCGTCTACTACCCTCCCAGCCATGCCGGGCTGCCCCGCCTCATCACCGCGACCCACGATGGCGACCTGCAGCCGGTCGGCTCGGCCCTCGCGACCTTGCTGGAAGGCGCGGAGCGGACCGGGAACGAGGGCGCGTTCGTCGCCGTCGAATGCCGCGACCGACCGCACTGGCGCGAGCCGGTTGCCCCGGATGCGAGCCCGCTGGACCTCGCGCTGTTGCCGCCGGGTGCCTGCGCCGCCTGGTCGGCGCCCGGACCCGAGCCCGACGTGCCGCACGACACGGCCGTGCCGACCTTCGTCCTTGCCGGGCAGTTCGATCCCAACATCACGCCTCGGCAGAGCCGCCGGGTGGCCGACCGGATCGGCCCGCGGGCGCGCTGGCTCCCGTTCGCCGGGATCGGACACAACGTCCGGCATTTCAGCCCCTGTGCCCAGACGCTGGTGGCGGCGTTCATCGCGCGGCCCGATCGGCAGCTCGACACGGCATGCGCGGAGTCGGGCGCCGCTTTCGAGCCGCCGCAGCAGTGAGGCCCGCCGCGCACCTGCTTCTAGGACGGCTCATCACCGCCGTCGTTCAAGGGAACGATGTCCTTTCGGATGCCGCGACCCCCGTGCCCTGGTGGAGCTACGGGAAGACCGTGCTCGCGAGTGCCGCGCTGGCCCTCGTGTCCCAGGACCGCTTGCAGCTCGACGAACCGGTCCGCGGCAGGCCGTTCACGCTGCGTCAGCTCCTGGGGCATCGCGCCGGGTTGCGCTGTTACGGCACGCAACGCGCCTACCATGCCGCCGTAGCTGCAGGTGAGGAGCCTTGGTCCGCGGAGGACATGCTTCGGCGGATCGATGTCGACGCCCTGGCCTATGACCCGGGTCACGGCTGGGGATACTCGAACGTCGGCTACCTCCTGGTGCGCGACCTGATCGAGACCGCGGCCGGATCGCCACTGGGTCCGGCTCTGCAGCACCTTGCCTTCACGCCGCTCGGCATCTCGGGCGTCGCGGTCGCCCGGGAACCCGCCGACCTGGACGCGACCGCATGGGGCAACGTCCAGCGCTACCATCCGGGTTGGGTGTATCACGGGCTGCTGGTCGGACCGCTGGAGGCGGCCGCGCTGTTCCTGCACCGCCTGCTCGCCGGCCACCTCCTGGCGCCCGACATGCTGGTTGCGATGCGGGAGGCGCATGTGGTCGGAGGTGCGATCGCCGGGCGGCCCTGGACGACCGCCGGCTACGGGCTCGGCGTGATGATCGGACAGGGCGAGCCGCCGGGCGAGTACATCGGGCATACCGGCGGTGGACCCGGCAGCACCTCGGCCGTCTATCAACGCGCCGATCCCCCGGCCAACGGGAGCCCTCGATGCACGGCCGCGGCGTTCGCGCCGCTAGACGACCCCGGGGTGGTCGAAGCGCGGGCCATGGCGCTCGCCGCGTAGGGGACAGCTCGCGGATCGGGCTGACCACGACTCAAGAGGCGGCAGATCCGGCTTCCGGCGAAGCGGCGTCTCCGGCCAGCACGTCTGCCACATCCTCGGAGAACGGGAGGACCCTTCCGTCGATCAGCATCCGATCCGGACCGGATGGGTCGCGCTCCGCATTCGGGAGCCCATGGGCGACGAGCACGCGGGCGCACCCAACCCAGTCCGGGTCGACCACACCGGACGGCTCGTTGACGCAGGCCCAGGACAGGGTGCCGAGCACGTCGCTGCCGAAGCCCTGCCCTTCACGCCAGCTGGCACCGTGTGCGAGGAGGAACGCCGTCAACTCCACCCCGCCGCGGAACACGGCCAGGTTCAGCGCCGTCGCGTCCCAGTCGCCGCCGCGGGCGGCCACTGGCCAACCCAACTCGACCATGGCCCGTGCCGCCGCCGGGGAGCCCCATGCGACCGCATCGGGCAGGAGGCGGAGCCGGTCGGCAGGCAGGGAGGCGGGCAGGTCCGGTCGCCCGGCCTGTATGCGGCGCGCTTCCACGATGTCGCCCCGGGCGCAGGCGGCGATGAATGCCTCGTCCTCCGTCAGCGCCTCCACCGCCCCGGCAGTCTGGAGCATCGCCGCGACCTCCCTCAGCCCGGCCTGCATGGCGAGTTGGTAGGCGCCGATGCCGCCCGGGGTGCGCGCCCCTGTATCGGCGCCGGCCGCCAGAAGCGCGGCGACGTGGCGAGGCGAGCACCGTATCCCGATCGCGCGCAGAAGCAGGGTGCCCCAGTCGCGTCGGACCGCGCCGCCGACCGGCTCGTTCGCGTTGCCGCCGTTGGCGAGCAGCAGTTCGAGGGCTATCGGGCTTTGCATGTCCAGCGCACGGCCGAGGGCGTTGGTGCCGCCGATCCGAGCGCCGCGCCGTAACAGCAGGCGCGTGCACTCGGGGTTCTCCAGCGAATGATAGAGCGACTCGTTGTCGTTCGGGTCGGCGCCGGCGTCGAGCAGCAAGGCGGTGAGGGCCGGGTCACGGCCGACGCCGGCGGCGCCGTAGAGCGCGGACAGTGGCCCATCCTCGTCGGGCGCGGCGAGTGACGCCGGCGGGAAGCGGTTGAAGATGCGCCCGTTGGGGTCGGCGCCCGCCCGGAGCAGATGGTGCGCGCAGCTGAGGAGACCCTCCCTGGTTTCCGGCAGGCGGCCCAGGCGGGAGTGCGTGACCGCGACCAGCGGCGGCAGGCCGAACGGTCCGCCGGCGCGCACCACCCACGAAGGGTCCGCGGCGACGGCACGCGAGAGGCCGTCGAGCCGCCCGGCCGCGCAGGCGACCCAAGGGTCGTCGGCCAGGTCGGGCGTCTCGCGCAGCATCCGCTCGGCAAGGCCAGGGCGGGCGGCGGCAAGACTGCCGGTCACATCGCCGCCGTACGCCAGCCCCAACCAGCGCCGGATGGCGGTTGCCCGGTCGCCCCGTGCGAGGATACGAGCTTCCACTTGCAAGGTCAGTTCGGACCAGGATGGAAAGCCGTACTGGCGCGCCAAGCAGGATCGTGCATCGTGCAGGCGTAGGTCGAGCGCAGCGATCCGGGCATCCGAGAAGCCCGATGCGGCCGGCAGGAACTGGGCGAAGCGGGCCAGCGCGAGCGGATCGCCCGCGCGGGCAGAGCGGAGCAGGTCCTTGGCCTGCTTCCTCAGATGGTCGAGATTGGCCCGATCGGGCAGCGTGTCCATGGCAGACCTCCGTGCGTTCGATGGCCGAAGGTCCGCAATACCGGCAGCACAAAGGTGGGCGCTGGGTTAGCTCGAGAGTGACAGGTGGGTTCAACCCTTTCCGCGGACCCGGAGGCGGCCTGCACCGCAGCTAAGACGGTAGAAGCGACCTGACATTATAGTCAATGGTCCACTCGAAGGCCCCAAGATTACGAGCGTTCGCCTCCGAACACTCCATCGGTCACCGTCGAGGCACCTCAGTAGGTGGCCCGCCGCTTGGCACCGGGACGGCCATGCTCGGCCTGGAGCGCAAGCCCTTCGGCCCAGATGTCGCGGCCGAACTGAAGATGGAGGTGCGGGAGATCCGCCAGCGCCCAGCCTTCCGGCTCTGAGCTGCCATCACACCGCCAGAACTGCACGGCCCTGAGCGAGACGTGGTCATCGTAGGGAGCGACCGCGTTCTCGCTCTGCCACAGCCGCGCGCGGAAGGCAGGCCATCCGGCCGCTGCGACGTATGCTCCGTCGCATATCGTCGCCACGCCAGGCGTGGGCAGATATCCGCCCGACATGCCTGCCCGCTCCAGTTCGTCTGACGTCAGACAGCAGTAGCCGCCTCCGCGCCGGGTGCCGATGCCCCCCGGCCCGTACCACATCGTTCCGGCAGATCGGAATACGTCCGTGCGGTCGTTGCTGAATGCGGAGTGATCCGGGACGCTGGCTGCGTGCGACAACATCGAGTCCACGCGGTCGAGTGCGCATCGTGACAACGCCGCCGACTGGCCGTGGACCAACAGCCCGTCCTGGGCCGCCGGCCCCGGGCAGTGTCCCCGAAGTCCTAGACCAGGTGGGATCGGGCACGCCCCGGCCTGCATGAGCAAGTCGATCATGTCGAGGATCACGTGGCTGCCGACGATGCGTCCGCGTTCTATGGCGTGGATCTCACCGAACCGCAGGCGCACCAGGCCGACCGGCTCCAGGCCCCAGAGCGGGTAGAACATTTTTCCCTGGTAGTATCCCGTCGCGGCGATCCAGTCCCGCCCGCCCGAGCGTCCGCCCATCAGGATGTCGTCGCGACGCGTCAACCCCGGCATCGCCTCCTTCAACGGGCGCCAGAATCCGCAGATGATGTCGTCGTGGCCGTTGAGCGTCCCGACCGGGTGCGAACACGACAAGGTGGCGCCTTCGGCGTAGAGGGCTTGGATGCAATCATCAGCGGCATGGCCGTCAGTCAGCGCGGCCTCCCGCAACCCCTTGAGGATGCGGCGCTTCACGACCGCTGGTTCATGGTCCTGCATCCTCACCGGCGGCAGGAACCTGCCCCTTGGGTCGTCGTCGTCCGTGCCATCCGCATCGACCGGCACGGCCTCCGCGGCGAGCAGCGACCGATACCCGCGCACGGCACCCCGCTTCGCAGCGGCGACCAACGCGGCGTGGAACGGGTTCCAGGCGGATTCGACGTCGGCTGCACCCAGCAACGCCTCGAACTCGGCCTTCGGAAGCGCGAGGGCTTCATCGACCATTCGCCGCGGGGCGTAGCGCTGGAGGAACTCGGTCAACTCCCGGCCATCCGCCGGGCGCCACTTGAACTGCGACAGGTCCCCTTCGTGAATCGCGTGGAGCGCGCCGTCGGGTTTCGGCCATGGATAGCGGTCCCGTCGATGGTCCAGGAGGACCTCGGCTTCCTCGGCGTCCGAGATGGCCTCCATCTCCGCCTCCCCGCCCAGGACCTTCGTTCGATCTGCATCCATGGCGGCGTTCCCTCCCGTATGGCGACGTGCCCGAATCAGCACCAATGTTCATGATCTGTGCATGCGGCCCGTGAGATCGGTAGCTCCTTCGTGGAGGCCCGGCCTGCGGGCGGTGAGCACGCGCGCCGCGTCTGCACGGCGGTGCGGGCGGCGAACCGGGGATCGAAGCGGGAGTGGTCAGGTGGCGGTAAGTCACGTGAACCACGCGAGGACCTCGTCGATGGACCGGCGCACCACCACAACCCGGCCGCCGGTCAGGTGCATGACTGTGGCGTCGCCCGCGTCGTCGGCGTCGGACAGGGCCAGCACGGCTCCCGCCTTGACCGCATGGCGCAGGCCCTCATCGTCCCGGAGCACGAGGAACCCACCCACGCGCTGGCCCGAGATGATGTCAACCATCGCCGCCGCACCCCAATGGGTCATGATCGATCGATGTCATGGTTCGCCTCCTGATCGGGTCATTGCCCGAAGCTGCGCAGCTGCGACGCCGTCGATCGGATCGTCGTGCGCGTCGCGGAACCGGGCTTGCCAGCCGGTCGCACCGCGTTCGCGTCGCCTACGACCGCAGCAACCAGATCGGCATGCCCGGCACATTCTTCGCAACGATCCGGACCAAGGTCTTCACCTGCGGGTGCCGCGCGACGTAGTCCCTGACCCAGGTCCGGCGGTGGGGCATGAGCCATGCGAGCGCCGCCTGCCGCCAGGCCGGGTGGGCCGAGAGCGCGTACGCGATGGCCTGCGGAAGCTGCCAGAGCCGCCCGTCGCGCCAATGCTCGAGTTGGGCGGTCAGCACCGCGGTGAGCATCATCGGGTCGCGGTAGACCGGATCAGAGCCGTCGATGAGTTCCTGGTAGAGCGCCAGGAGCGACTCGTACCTGGACGCGGGGTCGTCGTCGAGGTCGGCCGTCTGATCCATGGCCTCCTTGAAGCCGTCCATGGCGTACTCGTCGATCGACATCGCAGGGAACGGCAATCCCACAACCGGGGGCCGAACGCCCCCGTGCCCCCCCGACAATATCCGAAGGAGCGTCACCGGCCTGATCTCGAACAGGTGCGGCAGGTCGGGGTCCTGCACGGAAGCCCCGTCGAGCGCGGCGGCGCACCGGGCGCGCGCCTCGGGCGGATGGATGCCGGCCAAGCTGATGAGGGCGTTCCGTGGCAGCTCCCAGACGTCCCCGTGGCGCGCGAAGCGGAACCTCTCGCCGTAGGGCGTCATCAGGGTTCCGGTATCCCTACCGGGTGCGACCGTCCAATTCCCCTTGACCATCCTGATCTTCCATTGCGGCATCGGACCCTCCCTGGGGGACGCATTCCCCCTTCCGGATGGTCGATGGCCGACCCCCACCGATCGCGGTTGGCCAAGCGCCCGCGCCATGGTCTGTTGTCGGAACGATGGAGCGGCGTGGATCGATGACCCAGGACGGACTCGGCGGCAGCGTCGCCGACCAGCACACGCCACCACTGCAGGCCGTAGCGGGCGCAGACCCGGCCGGAGCAAGCCGGCCCGCTACGCCCCGGGCACGGATCACCGCCCGGTTCCAGCCGGCCCTGAACGCGGCACTGTGGCAGAACCACGTGCCCGTGCTTTCCGAGCTGGCGATCGCCAACGCGAGCGATGAGCCGCTGGGGGACATCGAGATCGAACTCGGTTCACAGCCGCCGGTGGTGCGGGCGCGGACGTGGCGGGCTGCGGGCCTCGCATCCGGCCAGATACTCGCCTTCGACGACCTGGACATCCCCATCGATGGCCCATTCCTGTCGGGCCTGTCCGAGGCGACCCGCGGCACGGTGTCGCTCACAGCCCGCAGCGAGGGCGAGATCGTCGGCGAGTTCACGCAGGACATCCGCATCCTCGCCTTCAACGAGTGGGGCGGCACCGCGGGCATCCCCGACATCCTCGCCGCCTTCGTGCAGCCGAACGACCCGGCGGTCGCCCGCATCATCCACGCCGCCTCGGACCTCCTGCGGGCGAGCGGCAAGTCAGACTCGTTCGAGGGCTACCAGGGCAGCAGCAAGACCCGCGTCTGGGAACAGGCGCAGGCGATCTGGAACGCGGTCTGCCGAATGGATCTGCGCTACATCAACCCGCCACCCTCCTTCATCGGCGGCGGCCAGCGCATCCGCACCGCGCGCCAGATCGGCGAGGAGCGGCTGGCGACCTGCCTCGACCTGGCGGTGCTGTTCTGCTCCTGCCTGGAGGCGGCCGGGCTCCGCCCGCTGATCGTGCTGCAGCGGGAGCACGCCTTCGCCGGCGTTTGGCTGTCGAAGGGCGACTTCGGCACATCCACTGTCGACGATGCGCCGGGATTGCGGACCCGACTCAAGCTCGACGACCTCAAGCTGTTCGAGACGACCGGCACCACCCATGCCCGCAAGCCAAGCTTCCAGCAAGCGACGCTCGCCGGGGCGGCCCATGTCGAGCCGGAGAAGGACGCCGAGTTCGAGGGGTTGATCGACATCCATCGTGCCCGCCAACGGCGCATCCTGCCGCTGGCGAGTGCGGCAACCGGCTACGCCTTCCAGGCCGGCGCCACGGACGCGGCCGAACTCGCGCTGCCGGCCATCGAGGACGCGCCACCGCTTCGCGACGACATGCCGACGGCCGACGAAGCGCCGCCCGCGAGCGCCGAGGACCGGCTCGACCGCTGGCGGAAGCGGCTGCTGGACCTCTCCGGCCGCAACCGGCTGCTGAACCTGCCGGCGTCCGGGCGCCAGGTGCTCTGGGTGGATTGCCCGGATGCGGCCAAGCTGGAGGACCGGCTGGCGGAAATGCGTGGCAAGGGCCGCGCCGCGCCGCTGAAGTTTCGCCCCTGGCCCGACCTGATGGGCGATGCCGACCCGCGCAGCGCGGCACTGCACCGCAACCGGCTGCAGGAGGACGCCAACCTCGCCTTCGCGCGGGAAACGATGGCAAAGGGCGAGCTGGTGGTGGGACGGGGCGAAGCGTCCCTGCAGGCGTCGCTCACCGACATCTACCGCAAGGCGCGCGCCGACCAGCAGGAAGGCGGCTCGAACACCCTGTTCCTGACCATCGGCACATTGCTGTGGCGCCGGGAGGACCGCGAGACGCCATACCGGGCGCCGCTGATCCTGGTGCCGGTCGTGCTGGAGCGGCCGAGCGTGCGCTCGGGTTTCGTGCTGCGGGTGCACGACGACGAGACCCGGCTGAACTCGACGCTGCTCGAGATGCTGCGCCAGGAGTTCGCCCTCCAGTTCCCGACGCTGGAGGCCGAACGGCCGCCGGAGGACGAGGCCGGGTTCGACGTGCCCGCCATCATGGACACCTTCCGGTCCAAGCTGCGCGACGTCCGGGGCTGGGAGGTCCGCGACGAGGTGGCGCTGACCACCCTGTCGTTCACCAAGTTCCTGATGTGGAAGGACCTGGCGGACCGGGCGGAGGCGTTGCGCGGCAACGTCGTCTCGCGCCGGCTGATGGATGGGCCGGCACCCGAGGTCGCCTTCGAGTCCGGGCGTGGCGGCGAACGCCATCCGATTGGCGGCGCGCTCGACGATGAGTTGGCCGCGGCGGACCTTTACTGCCCGTTGGAGGGCGACTCCTCGCAGTTGCGGGCGGTGGCGCGGGCGGCGGCCGGCGAGAGCTTCGTGCTGATTGGGCCGCCCGGCACGGGCAAGAGCCAGACCATCGCCAACATCATCGCCAACACGCTGGCCCAGGGCCGGACGGTCCTGTTCGTGGCGGAGAAGCGGGCGGCGCTGGAGGTGGTGCAACGGCGGCTCAAGAGCGTCGGGATGGCCGATTTCTGCCTTGACCTGTTCTCCAGCAAGGTCAGCAAGACCGCCGTGCTCGGCCAACTGGAGCGCGCGCAATCCGTGTCCGAGGCGGATGGCGGACGGGACTGGGCCGCTGCCAAGGCGGACCTCGCGAGCCTTCGCGAGGAGCTGAACGGCTACGTGCGCGAGCTGCACAAGCCGGGGCGGAACGGTTGGACGCCGTTCCGCGCGATCGGCGCCGTGCTGCGGGCCGCCGATGGCGGCGTCCCCGAGATCGCACTGGCATGGCCCCACTCCGACGTGCACGACGCCGGGGACTGGCGGCGGCTGGTCGAGGCGGTCGAGGAAGCGCGGGAGGTGCTGCGCCGGGCCGGCGACGCCGTGCGCGCGCCGGCGCTGGCGGGCATCGAGCAGGCGGAGTGGTCGCCGGTCTGGCAGACCCGCCTGCTGGAAGCGGCGCGGCACGCGGCCATGCGGCTGGACGAGTTGGAGCAGGCGATCGGCGCCGCCTGCCGGACGCTGAAGCTCAGCGACTACGCCCGTTCGCGGCCCAGCTTGCAGCGATTGGTGGCGCTGGCAGACCTGTTGTCCGACCCGATCGGCCCGGAGGCGGCATGGGCGCTGTCCGAGGGCGCCGCGGACCTGCACGAGGCGATCCAGGCAGTGGCCACCCAGGCGAGCCGGCATCGCGAAGTGCGCCAGGCGCTCACGACATCATGGCGACCCGGCGTATATGCCCTGCCACTTGCGGCGCTGCGGTCCGAGTGGCGCGCGGCCGGCGAGAAGTGGGCGTTGCCGCGGAGCATGGCGCAACGGGCGGTGCGCAAGCGGCTCGCGTCCGAGGCGGACGGCCCGGTGCCGGAGGATTGCGGCCCCGACCTCGACCGGCTGCTGGAGATCCAGCAGATCGACGCATCCGTCGCGGCCACCCCGCACACGGCGGCGCTGGGTCGGGCGTGGCGCGGGATCGACACGGATTTCCTGCGGATGCAGGCGGCCCATGAGTGGGGTCGGCGCATCCGGTCGGCCACGGCGTCGTGCAGGCAGGACGCGGCGGACTTGGCCGGGCTGCGGGCCCTCATCCGCCAGATGGTCGGCGAAGCGGCCGACCTCCTGGCGCCGTCCGGCTCGGCCGGAGCGGCCCTGGCTGGCCTGACCGACGCCTGGGCGGCTGCGGAGGGGGCACTGGAGGCCGTGGCGGCGCTCGCTGGCAGCCCGGCCGCTCGCCTGGTGCCCGAGGACCGGGCGGACTGGCTGGCCGCTGTGTCGCGGCACCTGACCGGGTGGTCCTCCGCCGCGCGGTCGATCCAGGAGTGGTGCGCTTGGCGCGGGGTGTCGCAGTCGGCCGAGGCGCAAGGCTTGGGGCCGCTGGTCCGGGCCATGGAGGACGGCATCGTCGGGCCAGGCGATGCCGTCCGCGCCCTGGAGGCGAACTACGCCCGCTGGTGGATCGACCTCGCCGTCGATGCGGCCCCCAGGCTGCGCGGCTTCGTCGCGGCCCGGCACGAGACCCGGATCGAGCGCTTTCGCCTCCTGGACGCGCGCATGCTCGAGCTGTCGAGCCGGGTCGCCCGTGCCCGGATCGCCGCCGCCATCCCGAACGCGGTGCAGCGCCACGCCGACCCCGAATACGCCGTGCTCACCCGCGAGCTCGCCAAGCGCCAGCGCCACTTGCCGGTCCGCCAGTTGGCCTCGCGCATGCCGAAGGCGCTGCGCCGGCTGACGCCCTGCCTGATGATGAGCCCGCTCTCCGTGGCGCAGTATCTGCCGGCGGATGCGGAGCCATTCGACCTCGTGATCTTCGACGAGGCCTCGCAGATCACGACCTGGGACGCCATCGGTGCGGTCGGGCGCGGGCGCCAGGTGATCGTCGTTGGCGACCCGCGGCAGCTACCGCCGACCAGCTTCTTCGAGCGGCGCAGCGGCGAGGAGGACGGTGCCGCGGTCGAGGTGGAGACGCACGACCTGGACTCGATCCTCGACGAGTGCCTGGGCGCCGGCATCCCGAACGTCGAGCTGACCTGGCACTACCGCAGCCGGCACGAGAGCCTGATCGCGTTCTCCAACCAGGTCTATTACGGCGGCCGCCTGGTCACCTTCCCGTCGCCCGTGACGAGAGACGACGCGGTGTCGTTCCGTCATGTCGCCGATGGCGTGTATGCCCGGGGCGGCGCGCGCACCAACGAGCGCGAGGCCAGGGCCGTGGTTGCCGAGGCGCTAGCCGTCCTCCGTTCGGCCGCGGCCCGGTCGCTCGGTATCGTCACGTTCAACGCCGAGCAGCAGGGGCTGATCGAGGATCTGTTCGACAAGGCGCAGCGCGATGACCCGGCACTCGAGCGGCACTTCGCCGAGGACGCGCCCGAGCCCGTGCTGGTCAAGAACCTCGAGGGCATCCAGGGCGAGGAGCGCGACGTGATGCTGTTCTCGCTCACCTACGGCCCGGACGCGACGGGGCGCATCGCGCTCAACTTCGGCCCCCTCAACCTGTCGGGCGGCGAGCGGCGGCTCAACGTCGCCGTGACCCGGGCGCGCGAGCGGCTGGTGGTGTTCGGCAGCGTGCGGGCGGAGCAGTTGGACCTGTCGCGGACCGGCGCCGTGGGCGTGCGCCACCTCAAGCAATTCCTGTCCTTCGCCGAGCACGGCGCGCGGTCGTTCGCCACGGCCGATCGGGGGTCCCTGGGTGATCACGAGAGCCCATTCGAGGCGGAGGTGGCCGAACGGCTTCGCCGGCTGGGATGGACGGCGCACCCGCAGGTCGGCGTGTCGGGCTTCCGCGTCGATCTCGGCATCGTCGATCCGGATGCGCCAGGGGCCTACCTCGCCGGCGTCGAGTGCGACGGCGCCACCTACCACCGCGGCGCCACCGCGCGGGATCGCGACCGGCTGCGACAGCACGTGCTCGAGGCGCTCGGCTGGCGCATCTTGCGCGTCTGGTCGACCGACTGGTGGACCAACGCCGCGCGGGAGGCGGACAGGCTGCACATGCAGCTCGGCGACGCGCTGGGAAGGGCGCGCGCCGAGAGGGCCGAGAGGGCCGAGCCGACGGGCGCACCGCCTGACGCGGGCGACCTGCTAGTCGACGGAACCGAGACGCTGGACGACGGCGGAACGGTGTTGCCGCCCCTGGACGCCGATCTCGTGCCCTATGACGACGCGGGGCCGGTGCCAGAGCCTGAACTCTTCTACGATCCCGCTTACCGGGATCGCCTGGGCGCGCTCGTCGCGGGGCTGTTGCGGAAGCAGGGGCCGCTGCGAGAGGACCGGCTGGTCCAGGCCATTGCCCGCCTGCACGGCTTCGGCCGGGCCGGCCGTGAGATCAGGGACCGGGTGATGGCCGTCCTGCCGGGCACCAGCGCGGTCACGACGGAGGACATCGGCCGCTTCGTTTGGCCGCCAGCCATCGACCCCGCTTCCTGGAACTCCTTGCGCGCACCGGTTGTTGGCCGTGCAGTCGATCCGGCGGAGATTCCGATGCCGGAGCTGGTCGCACTGGCCCGGCGCTGCATGTCGCCCGGCATGACGGATGACACCATTCTCATCGCGATGCGCGATGCCTGCGGCCTACAACGGCTACGTGAGACCGCCCGGAACCGCTGTGTCGCGGCGCTCGCGGCCGCGCGGGGTCAACCTAACCCTTGAAGGGTCGTTGACCGCGCTGGACCGCATCGAGGCACAAGAGGCTTGCTTGCCGAAGCAATTTCCAGGACCGCATCGGGATCATCCTGGCAGACTGGGAGGACCGCTCCCGGGTCCCGACACGTAGGCCACGTCGAACCCGTCCGCGCCCTCCGGACCAAGCAACGGCCATGGATCCGCGTCCAGATCCAGCCACGTCGACCAGTCCGCCTGGGCAAGCACGACCGGGGCGCGATCGTGGTAGGCGTTCAACGCCGAGCCGGCCGGCTGCGTCACGATGGTAAAGCTCTCGACCTCGCCCGCATCGGTCGTGGTGCAGCGGTCCCACAGGCCGGCGAAGCAGATCGGCGCATGGCCCTTCGGCGTGAACAGCCACTTGGTCTTCTGGCCCTTGGCGCCCGTCCACTCGTACCAGCCCTCCGCCGGCACGAGGCAGCGGCGGCGCTTGAAGCTGTCCCTGAAGGTGCGGCTGGTGGCGACCGTCTCGGACCGGGCGTTGAACGTCGCCAACTTGAAGTCCTTCAAGGCGCCCTCGTGCCACCATGGCACCAGCCACCAGCGCGCCTGCACCATCTCCACTTCGTCGTCGCGGCGGCGGAAGATGGGCGACCGGTCCGTCGGGCGCACCTCGGCCAGCGGCTCAAGGTTGGGCGCGTCGTGGGGTTCCGGGAAGCGCAGCGGCAGCCGCGTCTCGCTGAATTCGTCCACGTAGGCCCGATAGGCCTTCTGGCGCTGATAGTTGGAGCACATGGCGGGATCATAGCGCGACGGGCGGCTGGAGCGAGTAGGCGGAGGTGCCGGCCGTAGCGCCGGCGGGATGCGCGGCTGGCTTGTGCGCGTCTCCACATAGTGAGGCGGCCGGCACCACGTGGCCGCGGTCCTACAACAGCGCGCCATCGAGATCGTCGCCGGCGCTGGCCCGATACATGCTTTGCGACAGGGCGCATCCCCCTCGGCCCATGCCAACTCGGCGGCGGTCGACCGCTCTACCCGGCCAGCCAGCGGATGTGGTCTTGCGGCTCCGACGCTACGGGTTCAGGCAGGGGGGCCGTTCACGACCTACCTGTGCGAGACGGCGCATGGGCCAGACCGACCAGCGGGACCGGAAGGCAAGGATGGGCGCTGGCGCTGCACGACGGTGCGTGCGGAGAGGGACCGAAGTGGGTGCGGCCGGGTTGCCGTCTTGGCCGCCCTCTAGGGGCGCAACCCGCCATTCTTATCGTCTCGCGGACTACGGGCTGCTCAGTGGTTTGGACCACAAGCCGGTTCATCGAAGGCGCGGCGGCCTGGCAAGTCACTGTAGTTGCTGCATGCTCCTGCCGGCGAAGACCAGCTCGGGATGCACCAGGTTCTTGAACCAGAGTGAACCGAAGGTGCTTGTCCGGTTCACTCACCTGGTTCGAGGTTCAAGGACCTGGTCCAGCCTCCTGGATCGGTATATCTAATTGAATTGTATATAGTCGGTCTTGAGACATCCGGACCAACCCACCTCTTCTGGTTCGACAGCTGGTTCCATTGGAACCGTTATAGATCAATCAGTTACTAGAACCTGAACCGGATATGCGTGCCTGGTGGCACAAGCTACAGCAAGCACCCACGATCAGCGTTTCTTTATGGTCTGTAACTGGCCGATCGCCGGGCTAACAACGTTGATTTCAGAACCCAACAATCCGTATCGAGGTACGGCAGATATGACGAACGTTATCAACATGCTATGCACTGCCGCAGTCTCAAGTCACCACGCGCATATTGGCGTGCTAGGATCGTATATATTGTTAAGAGCCGCCCGCCAGCGGTATCGATAGATCAATCTATTCAATGGCTTGTTGGGGCGGACATCTCCACGAACTGACGAGAGGGTCTGTTCGGCAGGAGTGTCCCTAACAATCCTACTCCAGCCCCGCCGACGATCGGTCGTTGTTCATCTGTTGGGGGTCGGACCCTGAGGCTCCTCCCGGAACTAGGCTAGGACCTCGTCGATCGTCGGGCGCACTGTGATCGGTAGGTTCACGTGCAGCCGCAGGACCCTGTCGGTCGTCGTGGCGGCGATGTCCGATGGCGCGAGCACGGCGGCGGACCTCGCGCCACCCGCGTCGGCCGTCCTCGTCGGTGAGGACGACGAGCCCCATCCTTCGTCGGCGACAACGTCAGTGGTCCGGGCGTTCAGGTCCGCCGGTGTCGTTGACGAAGGGGGCCTGCAGGGTGCCCTGAGTCCCCTTAGTCAACGGCGTGTCCGACCACGGCAGTCTGCGGCCGGCGCAACCCCGGGCCTTGGTGGACACAAGTCGCTGCGCTGGTTCTCCGTCCACACGATCAAGCGCCTCGGGTCCACCTCCGTCCGGTTGTCGCCCTGCCGGGTTAATGCACCGGCCTGCGCTGCTGCGCTTCCTCGCTCGCCAGCCGCTCGGCCATCATCGAGCACCCATGGGACCGGTAGGGACACGCGGAGCAGCCGCAGCAGAAGTCCGTAGCGCCCTTGGACGGGGGCGGGGCGGCGGCCTGGCCCTCTAGCGCCTCCGCCAGGAAGTGCTGGCTGAATGGATACACACGAAGGTTCTTGCCCCAGAGCCGCTTACGGTAGCCCTGCTCGCCGGGGGCCAGGATGTCCCGCAGGCGCAGCATGCGCCCCACCCATTCCGGCTGCTGGAACTCCGGGATGTCCGTCGTGCTGGACTGGCCGTAGTGGGCGTCCACCAGGCGCTTCATCTCGAGGATGACGTGGGTCGGGCTGATCTCGGCGTATCCCTCCCTGGCCAGGGTCATCGCGGCCTCCTGCAGCACCTCGCCTGGGTCGTCGGGGTTGAAGGCGGCCCCGCCGGTCCTGGACAACGCAGCTTCCAGGAAGGCGCCATGGCTCGGTTTCGAGGAGACGCGAGCAAGCACCCGCAGCGGCGCGGCGATCTCCTCGGATCGCTCGGACGCTGAGGGGCATACGTCCGCGTAGGTCGCCGCTATGTCGGCCACGTGGTCGAACGTCCAAGCGTGCAGTTCGTCCCTGAGGGCCTGCAGCCGCTCTGCCGGTGTCGGGGCAAGGGCGCGCCGCGCGTCCGCCTGGCTGGGCGGCATCTTCCGCGTCTGCACCCGGATCATGCGCGTGCCGAGGATGCTGTCGACGCCCGTGGTGTTGTTGATGACCTTGATGCCGAATCCGTTCAGGCGCTCGACCTTGAAGTTCTTGCTGGCATCGACCCAGATCTTGGTCGCGGTATCACGATTGTAGCAGACCTTGAGCCACTGGACGAACTCGCCGAAGCCATTCCCGTCCTTGCCCGCCTTCGCGCCGATCGACTCCAGGTCGTCGAGCACTGCCAGCCCCCGGGTCTCGTGGATGAGCCGGGCCGCGGCCGGCGCGCTCACCTGGCCCACGATGGTGCCGTTCGCGGAGAGCTGGGACATGACGATGCCCGCCGTGGACTTTCCCGACCCCGCCTCGCCGGAGAGCAGCAGCAACGGCAGGGCCTGGAACACCGCCTGGCAGTAGCTCGCCGCCGCCGTCAGCGCGAGGACCGCGTAGTCCTCCTCGTAGGGCAGCCAGATGGCCGCGCGGAACGCCTGCAGCACGTCTTCCACCATGTCGCCGAACGGGCGGTGCGGAATCCCGTCCCCGCGCTTCTTGCCGGCCAGCCAGCCCTCGATCGACGGCCATGACCAACTGGGGTGGGCCGGGGCCTTGGGCAGGCCATCGATCAGCGTGCCGTCGGAGAGGCGGAGGACCCGCTTGTCCGACGGGGTCCCCTTCGGCGACGGCATCTCGACGGCGTGCAGCTGCTGCCCGTCGGACCTGACCACGACCGTCTCGACGTGCTCGACCCTGGTGGCCTTCCCATCCTTGTCGATCTCGATCCCGACCACGAGCGTGTCCACCGGGTAGTATAGGTTGCCCTTGTGGAAGGCCCGGCCGATGTCGAGCGGGCGGTAGGCCTTGCGGCCCAGGCCGTCGTCGTCCCCGGGCTTGATGTCGTCCTCGATCTCGGTCGCCTCGGCGAGAGCGGCGACCAGGTCGGCGGCGGTGGCGCCGCCGGCGAACGCGTCGCGCCATGTCGTCGCCGGCGGCCGCAGGCGACGCACCGGCTTGCCCGCGGAACGGTGGACGAGCCGGGCGATGCGGTCGCCCCGCGCGTCGGCCGCGGTCGCCACGTAGATAGCGTCCCAGGAATCCCAGAACGCCGGTGACGACCACTCCTTCGGCACCGCCTCGATGCCCGTGGAGGCGATCACCTGGGCGGCCAGTCCGTCCCCGGCGCCCCGAACCTCCTGCCACGTGCGCCATAGGTCCGGCATGTCGCACACGATGACGGCGGGGAGCGGCCCGGCCGAAGCGTGGAAGGTGGACTCCTCCTTTCCCGACGACCAGCAGGCGGCCTTGGGGTTCCGGGTCACGCCGGGAACGTTTGCCTTGCAGAAGATCGCGAGCTGGGTGCCGTCGTGCGAGCGGAGCGGGAAGGTGAGCGCATCGGAATAGACCAGCCCGGTCTTCGAGCTCTCGTACGGCTTGTCCAATCCGAAGCCGAAGTGGTCCAACGTCTGCTGCACCAGCCCGCCCGTGACGGTGAGCCATTCCATGGCCGCGGCGTTTTCCCGGAGACGCTTGCGCCGGCTGGCCTGGGCCTCGAGGTTGGCGGCCCTCCTGCGCTCCTCCTTGGCGGCTTCCAGCTTGGCTAAGTCGCGGGGGTTCGATATCCCGAAGTCCAGGCCCGACTTGATGGTCGCGTTCGCTTCCTGAAGCGGCAGGCCGCAGCCGACGGCGGCCTGGGCGAGACGATGAGCAGCCGTCGACCGATCGATGGCTCCGGCGCCGACCAGTCCGCCAATCCTCGACGCCGCCTTGTTCAGCGTGTCGTTCCGCGTCCCCTCAATGGCGCTGAGGACGGTCAGGACCTCACCGTTCAGCGCCGCGGCGGCGTACGCGGAGGCGTCAACCGCGGGATCCCACCGAGTAGGTGCCCGTGATGGTGCCGGCGGTGCGGCCGCCGAGTCCATGGCCTCATACAACCAGGCCGGGGCGGGCGCAGCCGTGATCTCCGTGGGTGCCCGACCCGAGGCCCATTCATAGGCCCGGCCCGACGCGTGCCGTGACGGCGGCGCCACGGCGCCACCGCCTTCGGACCGCACGTCCAGTCCTACGGCGAGCTTCGCGACGCTGTTCCGCACAATGCGGCCTTCCGGGTAGCGGAAGTACAGGTGCCGGCCGCCCCCGCCGGTCCTGCATTCCACGGTGTCGTGCAGCCCGCCGCGGCGCGCGACCAGCGCGGCGAGGGAGGCTTCCCCCTCGGCACCGTCGACGTCGAGCACCCAAACGTCGCTCCCAGGGCCCGTCGCGATGCCCACGTTGCCGGGTTGGCGGAAGGCGGCTTCGATGACATCCGGGGAGGTGGTGCCGCTCTTGAATCCATGCTCGGCGCGGGGGTGCTTCCCAGGCTTCGAGCAGTCCGCCCTGCCGCACGTGCAGCCGCCGGCGGCTGCGATCCCATGGATGGGAACCACCCGCCAGCCCAACTCGCCATAGGCGAGTGCAGCGGCGGCAACGGAGACCCCGCGCAGCCTCTCCTTACCACCCATCTCAGGCCGCCATGGACAGATGCAGCGGGGCCATCTTCGTGGCCAGCCAATCCGTGTAGAGGTCCAGACCATCGTTCGGCTTGTGGTGACCGTAGTTGTCCAGAACCGTCTGGAGAGTGTCATGGAGTATATGGGCGACGGTCAGATAGTCCTTCGGATGCGCCCTGAGCCATGCGGTTGCGATGATGTGCCTGAACGCGTGCGTCCGGAATCCCAGGCTGTCGATGTCGTCTTGGACATACCGGCCGGTGAGGCTCGCGACCACCTGGCTCAACGCGCCCGTGGTGAAGAGCATCCCCGCCCTGGTCAGGAACACCTTGTCCGTCGGGACACCCGCCCTCATCAGGATCGGCCGGGCCCTCGTTAGATAGAGATCGACGAGAGGATGGAGTGCTTCCGGAACTGCGACGTCATAGGTCTCCTTGGCAGCACCCTTCTCGTTCTTGAAGTCGGCGGGCTGGAAAAGGAGCCTCCAGCCGCGGTCCACGCCCCGATATAGGTTGCCTGGGTCCTGTTGCGTCGGATTGTCCAGGTACCGCATCTCGCGGAAATTGCGGTTGCGGAGGGGATTGGAGGCCAGCATGCGTAGCAGGAGCTGGTCTCTGACCCAGATTGCGAGCACCACGGATCCACTCCAACCGGCCGTCAGCTTGCCGACCGGGCGATCAGCCGCGTGATTGTCGATTATGGTGCTGACGACGGCCATGATGTCCTTCTGATCGAGGATCGGCTTCAGCCTGTTCCGTGCCGCGTGGCTATTCCCGACGCTGGTGAACGGGAACAGCTCAGCAAGCTCCCTCGTCCAGATCGCGCACTTGGCGACCCACGCCTCGGCGGCGGCGGCGTAGGCCTGCTTGGCTCCCGGCGCGGACATGTCGACGGGCCGTATGTCGACCCTAGGATGGTCCCACGCGCACTCGACCTGCTGCGAGAGGAATCCCCGCTCAGGCACCATGAGCGCGATCGCATCCCGGATGCACTGCGCGGTGACGGACCCGTTCCTGTTCTTGTGCCATTCGATGAACTCCCCGATCAGGTCGGGATCGACGAGGTGTGCAGGGGTGAGCTCCGCCGCGGGTATCGCTTTGCCCATGAAGAACGGCGCCAGTGCGGACACGGCGGCCGGAGGGAGGATCCTCTTCTTCCACCTGCAATTTGCGGCGACATGTGCTTCTGCGCCGTCGAGCGTGTCGGGGAGGAGCAGCCAGCCCACGTATGAACGGAAGCGACCTTCCATCATCATCTTGGAAGGCACGGGTTGGTCTGATCCGGGAAGGACCCGCCAGACCTCCAACGGCCGCTTGATGGAAGCCCCGGCCGCATCCCGAAGGATCCTGGGGGTCGTCTTCGAGGTGGCGAAGCGTTCGAAGAATTCGCCGATCCGGCCCGGTAGACTCTCGGGCCGGAACCTTATGACGCTCAGGCGGGGAACAACGGGCTGCCTGGCCTTCTGCACCCCCTTGATTTCCTTGCGCGTCCTCCCCTTCCGCCGCCTTGGTACCAGCTTCGAGGTCAGAGAACCTGTTGCTATTCCCAGGATGCTCTCGAGCCGGGTCGCCGCCGCGACATTACGAGGGTCGTCACTGGTCTGGGCATCCCCGGGCGTCGTCCACCGGTAGAGGCGCCTCAAGGTCGTGCCGGCCAGCTCGACTATCCCTGTTCTGTTGATGTCAGGATTGTTCTTGAGGAAGGCGTCTAGCGCCTCGCGGAGGACTTCGGCGAAGAGACCGGGAGCGGGTGCGTGCTCTTGCACCAAGGACCTTGCGATCAGGTTCCAGGCCCGCAACCGGTTTCTGTAGGCGGGCACGGTCTCGGCCGACAGGGTCGTCTTCTCCTCGTAAGCCTCGAGGATAGACTCGAACCTGGCGTCCTGAACGCCCAACAGCGCCACGAACGTGTCCTTGGTCTGGAGCCTATGGGTGCGCATGAGGTTGCGCAGCGCCGCTTCGTTGCTGGCGACGGCCGTCGCGGCGGCCCCGTCGCGCGCACCGCGCTTCCTGCCCTCGACGATCAGGGCCATGAAGGTCAGCCGGTTACCTTGACCTCCCGAAGACCCAGGTTCGCTACTCTCCGTTGCATTGTCTTCCATCTCGAATCCTCGCACGAGGAGTATCGGCACCAACCCAGCGGTTGCGCCGATCTCTCGGATTGCCTAGGTTCGAGCGAGATCTCCGGGTCCAATCGGAATCCTCCCTCGCCTAGGGATGCGGCGGGCGCCGGCTGCCAGGCCGGCGCCCGTCGTTGCTTGTGTCCGCCCTAAGGGGCATTGACGCGTTCACATGCTGGTCTGCCTTCGCGGCTCATGGCCGCCGTGAGGGTGGGGCCACATCGATGGATCGAACGCGACGCGGTCTTGCGGCATCGCCATCACGTTGACGCTCCATCGCGGGGAGCGGCCAGCGGCGTTCGTCCCCGGTCGTCGATCCACGCCGCCAGCTCGCTTGAACGCCAGTAGTTGCGCTTGTTGATGGTGAGCGGCTGGGGGAAGCGGAGGGCGCAGTCGTTGCGCCAGCGCCAGAGCGCCATCGCGGAGATCCGGCCCAGCCGAGCCCGGACCTGACCGCTGTTGAGCAGCAATCCTCCGTCTTCGGGACCATCGGACGCGACCTCCAAGACCATGCGTATCCCCCTGCGCTCGACGACACCGTGATGCCACGTTCAGTCTCGTTCGATCTGGATACCCCTGTCCGTTTGCACCGGGGAGTTCGAAGGGTGGCGTCTATGTTCTGCCGGGCAAAACCTCGCTGCGACGTTTTGCCTTCCGGTTGCACCCGAGCTCATTGCAGCAGAAATGCCCCATCGACGTCACACGCTTGCGCCTTGGCTGGTGCGGACCTCGGTTGACGCCGGATGGCGGATCGCTGCGTCGGGCTAGTCCCCGCGGCAGGCCGGAGACCGCGCCAGCCCAGTGTGGCAGTGCGAGGGTGTTCCGTTCACCGTTGGCCGCGTCCCAATGGGCTCGGGCCTGCGCACCGCATGTTCCAGGGCGCACGCAAGCGATCGCGCCCCTTCAGTCGCGCCGGAGCGCCTTGCCCCGCTTGACCCGCTTGCGGACCACGCCGTCCTCTCGGACGGTCCCCGCGTCGATCTTGAGATCCTCCAGCTTCTGAGGGCGATCGCCGATCGGCGTCCGGACGCTTCGCAAGAAATCCAGGCGCCCGGCCAGCTCGATGTCGGCCTTGTCGGCGCCGAAGTCCCTGAATGCGTTCTTGCCGCGCCGGGTCAGACCCAATGCCTGGGGAACGCGTTGCGCGGCCCCGCGCGGGGTCAGGACCCGCTTCTCCCTCGTCTCCACGGCGACGGGTTCGCCACGCCGCCGGACGCCCCGGGCAATGGCGAGGACGTTGCCGAGAGCCGGATGCAGCCAGTCGAGGCACCATTCCGGGATCGCACAGGCGGAATCGACGCCTCGGGCGGTCGCCAAGCGCGGGTCGCTGACGATGTGGAGGGCCCAGATGGCGTAGAGCGGGTTGCCGGTCTCGCCGTATAGTCTCCGCGCATACTCAAGGTTGGAGTGGAGTGCAGGGGCAAGCCCCACTGCCTGCGGATTGGTCGTGCGGCCGCTATCGACCGGTGCGCCCCGGCCGTCCGGTGTGTTCGTCTCTCCCACGTCAAGCTCCCCCGGCCGCGACGGGGCTCCCGCCACCGGGCCGCGCGGCCGCCACCAGTTTGTCGACGAACGCGGACCACAACTCGAGCGCGCCCCGCTTCTCCGCGAAGTATTCCCACAGGTCATAGACCGTGTCCGTCACCGTGCGGGGGGCGTGGTCCAGGATCTTGGAGATGACGTGCTTCTGGACTCCGAGGCGCCCGAGGTTGGTCGCACACGACCTGCGCAGGTCGTGGATCGTCCACGCCGGCATCGGCCCGCTCCCCCTCGCCTCGCGTGCGGTGGCGATGAGCGCGTCCACGTCGCGCTTGGCTTTCGAGTACCCGCTGATCGAGGTGGAACCGTTCGTCGTGAAGACGAATTCAGCGAGGCCGCCGCCGGGCGCGGAGCAGCGCGGCACTGCCTGGATCATGGTCGCGACCTTCACGGGAATCGGCACCGCGCTCCGCCGCTTCATCTTCGTCAGGTTCATCCAGACCGACGCATCCATGTCGAGGTCCGCCCAGCGCATCTGCGCTACCTCGGTCCGGCGCTGGCCGAGCAGCAACGCGACCTGCATGAATGTCCCGAACGGGTAGCCGAGGGCGTCCATCGCGGCCCAGGCGTCCGCGATCTCGGGATCGGACAGGACGCGCGACCTCTTCTTCTCCTCACCCGGCTTCTCGACCATGGCGCACGGGTTGGCCGGCACCAGGTCCTGGCGGACCGCCCAGCCGAAGAGGGCGCTGAGAGCGGAGAGCACGCGGTTGGCGGCGATCGGACCGCCCCTCGCGGCCGTTCGCCCGCCGGCACGGGCGGGAACCTCGCCGGACGCCACCGCCATCACGAGCGTCCTGACGTCCGCGCGCGTGATCGATGCGATGGGACGGTCGCGCCAGCGCGGCAGGACGTGGTTGTCGAGGTTGCGCCGCGTCTCCGCCGCATAGCGCGGCGACGGCTTCTTCCCCTTCCGCACCGGCATGCCGCCCGACATGAACGATTCGACAGCCGCGCCGAAGGTCCGGGCCGCTGCCGCATCCGCGGCGTGGGCCGCCTGCGAACGGGTGGCCGCCGGATCACTCCCGGACGTGAGGGCGACCTGCAGGTTCCCGGCCTCCCTCCTGGCCGCCTCGAGCGACACCTCGGGGTATGTGCCGAGCGTCATCCGCACCTGCCGCCCGGCGTCGCGTTCGCGATAGTAGAACATCCAGGTCTTACGCCCGCGGGGATGGCGCCCGGTCGGCAGCGCGACGCGCAACCCGAAGCCGGGGAGCGTCGCGTCGTAGTAATCGGTCCGCCGGCCATCCCGCGCCTGGAGGCGCTGCACGGCCGCGTCCGTCAACCTCAGCCTCGGCACCGCGCTATGTCCGCTCTTCTGGGTAGCGCCTGGGTAGCAAATCCATGCTGATATGCCCCGTTATGCAGTGTTACGATCGGCCACGACGAATCGCCGCGGCGACCATATTCATAGGAATTTACAGTGACTTGCGCGAGCGGAGAGTTCCGGTATGTTGTGGCCTGTCACCAAACTACGAATCTGGGGGTTGGAAGTTCGAGTCTTTCCGGGCGCGCCAGTGATACAG
>CAXTRP010000002.1:0-30852 GCA_964246615.1 uncultured Caulobacteraceae bacterium
CAGGGCGGAGGCGGCGCGCAGCCTGTCGCGCGACGTGGGCGATCCTCTGGCGCTCCACGTGCTGGCGGAGGCGGAGCGCCGAGCGGGCGGCCTGGACGCCGTGAAGAACGAGGCTCTCGCCGAGCGCGCGTGGCGTGGCGGCCGCGAGCTGTGGCGACTGCAGCTCGTCTAGAGAGAGAGAGAGAGATGAGTCCAGGCGGAACCGCTCTCTTCCCGTCTCGCCAGGGCTTGTCCCTGGGGTCCAAGGCGCGCCGACTTGCCGGTTGAAGCGCTCCATGGATGCCCGGAACAAGTCCGGCCAAGACGGAAAGCGTGGACGACGCCGGCCAAGATGATGCTGGTCTAGCCGATCCTCACCGGCCGATCGCACAGCCCCGGTTACGTGCGTGAGCGCCCCACAGCCCGGCGGTCATTCGACGGAGAGATGGATGCGGTGGCGATGGGTGGCGAGATAGCCGGCGTAGTTCCAGGTGTCGTCGGCCGTGTCCGGCTGGGTCTGCATCGCCGCGTCCCAGGCGCGCACCACCAGTTGGTGCTCGCCCTTCTTCAACTCCGCCTCAAGCCGCCAGAGCGTCCAGGCATGGGGCTGGGAAGGGTCCTGTTCGAGTTCGGCCTGGCGCCAATGGCGACCGCCGTCCAGCGACACGTCCACCCGCTTGATCGCGCGCTCCGACGCTACGGCCCAGCCCTTCAGCGTCACGAGCCCTTCCCTAAGGCGCGCGCCCTGCTCGGGCTCGCAGATGGCGCTGTTCAGCGGCAGGGCGTCGATGGTCAGACCCTCGGTCCAGTCCTGCTCCCCCTTCTGGACGGCGGGAGGGAACAGCTTGTAGTCCTTGGTCTGGATCGGGCTGTCAGCGGGATGGTCCTGCACCCGCACTTCGCTCAGCCACTTGGCGCTGCGCACCCCAGCATAGGCCGGCACGACGGCGCGAAGCGGAAAGCCGTGTTCGGGCGCCAGCGGCTCGCCGTTCATCTCGAAGGCGAGGAGCACGTCGCCGGCCAGCGCCTTGCTCATGGGTATGGAGACGCCAAACGTCGCCTGCTCACCCTCCACCTCGACTTCGTCGGGGCTGTAGAAGGCGACCTGCAGCTCAACGTCCATATCCGCACCCGCCGCCTCCAGCACGTCGCGGAGCGCCACGCCGGTCCAGCGGACGTTGGCCACCGCCCCTGCCTGCCAGGGGTCGCCCTCGGTCTTCGCCACTTCCTGCAGGTCGGCGCGGCGGTTGCCGGCGCACTGCAGGCTGGCGACCACGATGCGCGCCGCAAAACGCGTGCGCAGTTCGTCCAGCGACAGCTCCAGCTCCCGTCCAACCAGGCCTGTGACACGCAAGCGGTAGGTCTCAGGCTGGATATGCTGAACCTCGCCATGACTGCGGATATAGACATCGCGTTGTGGCGTGATGAACGTCGAGACCAGCCGGGCCATCGCCGGCTCCGCGTTCAAGGGCTGAGACGAATGCACGATCAGGTTCGCCTGCGCCCGGTCGAAAGCGGCGTCCTTTACGTCCATGTCCGTCATAGTCGGCCTTGCAGAAAGAGAGTTGATCCCAGAACCGGAGCCAGACACGGGGGTTCCGCCGAGCCCTCGGTCCGCCGTTCGACTGCGGCCGCCTTCCGACGGCTCACGAACCAAGTGCGGATCAGCGACCGTTCTGCCATTTACATCGTGGGGGTGGAGTCGGCATCAAGATGAACACAGTATAGCCGACGTCAGAGCGAATTCAGAACAATGGCTGGAAGATGTCAGGACGTGTGATTACGCCTTATCCATACGCCGAAGAAATCGCCGCTCAGCACCTGCGCAAGCGCGACGAAGGCACGGCCCGGGAGCGCGAGAGGGCGATGGGCGGCGCCACGCGTTTCGTTCTGGCGCACGTCCATGTGGCGCTCCTGCTGGCGCACTAAGGCGAGGTTAAGGACGATGGGACTTCGACTCTGCTTGGTGCTGGCGCTCGGCGGCGCACTCGGGACGCTCAGCCGCTACGGCCTGTCGCTGCTCACCCTGCCGATCAGCCAGGGCGTGCCCTGGGGCACCATCCTGATCAATATCGCAGGCTCCTTCCTGATCGGCGCGTTCGGCACGCTGACGCTCGCTCATGGGCGACTGCCACTGCCCGAGGAGGCGCGCCTGTTCGTCATGGTCGGCTTCTGCGGCGGCTTCACCACCTTCTCATCCTTCAGCCTGCAGACGCTGGACCTGCTGCGTTCGGGCAATCTGACCCGAGCGGCGATCAACGTGGCCGTTTCGGTGGTGCTGTGCGTCAGCGCGGTGGCGCTCGGTCACACGTTGGCGGCGCACTTCAACGGCGGTGCGGCGCGTATCGCCCAGGTCGAAGACGAGGAGTTCGGATGAGCGCGAACCGTCCGCAGCCCGATAGCCCCTGACGACAGCGGAAGGTGTCACGCCCATTGCTTGTGACAACGCTTATGGACGCGGCGCCTTTCGCCGGCATGGTGACAGCCGGCCTCGACGGGCCCGACACTCGCATCACCTGATTACCAACGGTTTCGATCCTCCTCGCCCACAGCTCTTGATACGGAGGGGGCCCCCGCGAAAGTCTCACGACTACTCAGCGTTCGTGCGACATCGCCAGATGCGCGATCCGTAATGCGGCCGTTCAAGGCGCTGCGTCAGAAGTCGTAGCTGACGTCGATCCCATACGTGCGAGCATCCCGGTAGCTGGTGGCGATGAAGAAGGGCAGACCGCCGGGTTCACCTATGGGATCTGCAAAGTTCACCGACCGGTCGTTATTCAGGTTCCGCGCCCACAGGGCGATCTGGCCGGCGCCGTACGCGAAGGGCAGGTGCATGGCGGCGACCCTCACATTGACCATCCACGCCTCGCCAGAGAAAGACGCCGCTCGCAGCGCGGCGTCTCCGTCATTGACCACGAAGGGGGAAAGCGCCTCTCGGCTGCGATAGTTGGTGTCAACCCGAAAGCTGAGGTTGACGGGACCATAAAGCGGTTCGGTATCGTATTGCGCGGAAACATTCACCGTCCAGTGCGGCCGAGAGGCGGGGATGTAGCTTGAGGTGGTCCCGAAAAACGGGCTCACGTCGAGGTACTTGGTGTTGGTGTAGCCGGTCCCGAGGCCCAGGGTCAGACCCCGCATCGGCAGCGCGGTGCCTTCGAAATCAAACCCGGCTGCTCGCTGCGAACCGCCGTTGGTGAGAAGAGCGCCAACGGCGGGTAGACCCACCTGAACGCCGGCGGCCTCCTGCTGAACATCCTTGTAGGTCACCTCGTAAATGGAAAGGTCTGTCCGCAGCCTGTGGTCCAGGAAGTCCGCTTTGCCGCCGATCTCGTATGACTGCGCCGTCTCCGGTGCGTACGTTAAGCCGAAAGCTGCTCCGCCTGACATGAAAGCGGTGGAGTATTTCCCGTACACCAATGCATTGTGGAAAGGCTTGTAGTCGAGGTCGATCAAATAAGATGGCTTGGAGTCACTTGAGTTGGACGTTGGCGGCAGCCCGGGCGTGTTGGCGATCTCAGTCTTGGTGTCATGAGTGTAACGATATCCGCCGATCAGGTCGAGCTGGGAGGTCAGGTGAGCCTCTCCTTGGATATAGCCCGCATCCGAGTTTTGCCCTATAAAGGTGTTTGTCGAGGTATTTGTGGCCGGAATCTTATAGTTCGGCAATACAGCAAAAGACTCTGCGCTTGGCGCCGACCCGTCGCCGCCATAGTTTGTGGCGTGATAGTGAAGATAACCCGCCGTTATCGTAATGTACCTGTAATTGGCGTTGACTTGGATCTCGTTGCTCCACTGCGAGGTGTTGCCCGCCGCAGTGCTGGTCAACAGTACAAAGGGAACGGTTCCGCCGAGCGTTACGCCGCCAAAACCATCGAGTTCATAAGCACTCCGCGCCGCCGCCTCGCGGTAGGAGCCGATATCCTTGACCGATATATGGTCGTCAACCTTGTACTGCAGGGTGAGGTTATGTCCCCAGGCTACCGAGTAGCTGGGCAGCGTGAAGTCGTTGTTCACTGCGCTTGGCCGCAAAGCCTGGATGGGCGTCAGCAGGCCCGGGTTGGGCTGGCCAGCAACGATGGCGGTCAGCGCCGCGGCGGCCGGTCCAAGATTTCCGAAGTTCTGGTAGGTCTCGCCCACACCCTCGGGCGTGTAATGGTTCTCGCTCCAGTCAAACTTGTAGACGACGTCGAGCTTGCTGTTAGGGTGATAGCGAAGGGCGCCAAGAACGGCGTTTGCATCCTGATCGCCTAGCGTGGACGGCGAACTCATCACGCCGAACTTGGATCCGGGCGCCCCGGTATAATCCCACCTGGTCCCGGCGCCGAGGTTGTCGATGTCGCCGGTACGCTGGTTGTGCAGATAGGTGATGGAGGCGCTCACGTCGCCGAAAGCCGGCAGGTCTAGCCGGGTCTTGGACCGAAACTGGTCGTAGTTGCCACCGGTAAGCTCCTGGTGGAAGTCGAGCTTGCCGGTGGGCGTATGCGTCGTGATGCTGATCGCGCCAGCGGTGGCGTCGCGGCCGAACAACGTTCCCTGCGGCCCCTTCAGTACTTCGATCTGGCTGACATCGGGGAGGTCGAACACCGACCCCAAGGCGCTGCCGATGTAGACCCCGTCGATATACTGGGAAACTTCCTTATCCGAACCGGGAATTGCACCAAAGCTCAAGGCGCCGCGAAGGCCGAACGCTGGGATGGCCGAACCGCCCGCGCTCGTTTCCACCGTCAGCGCGGGTGCGATGGCGTTCAGGTCCGCCACGTTCTCAACGCGATTGGCCACCAGGGTCTGGGCGCTGAGCGCGGTCACCGCGATCGGCACGTCCTGCAGGTTCTGCTGGCGGCGCTGCGCCGTGACGACGACTTCCCCAAGTGTGTTGCCGGTGCTGAGCGGGGGCGCCGTCGGGTTTGTTTGAGCGACAGGTGCAGTCTGAGCCAGAGCCGAAGTGGATACTCCAGAAACGCCCGCCAGGAGCGCCCAGCGCAATATTATGTCCAGGCGCGTACTATGCTGTGGCTTCATCAGACCCTCCCTAGGCGCCGTCTTTAAGCTCGCGGCGTCGCTCCCCTTTAAAATGCTTGGCCACCATTGCAATGGAGTCGGCATCGCCCTGGCGCTGTCGCGCTTTCCGGAACGAAGGGATCGCCCGGCTGCTCGATGTGCACCACAGACCCCAGCAAGATCGGCGCTAAGGGCGGTGGGAGGAAATGTCCTGAGATTGCTCCAAGCAGACGCAGGGCTACCAAAGCTCGTGTGTGGGCCTGGATGGTTGCATGTACCGCCCTCGTTTGGCGATGGCGATCGCTCTGCTGAGTACCAGGCGCCGTCACCATCGGCTAAGCGGTCTTGAAGATTTAAGAGCCGCGTTCAGCGACGGCCTAACGCCGCCAGACATCCGAGCAGCAACCGGCGCGAACAGGCCTTTTCGCTAGACGCCTATCTAGCGAGATGATAGATGACCTGTGTCCATGGAAGGGAAGTGATGGAGCGCGAGGTCCGTCTTTCGGGCATTGGCGGCCAGGGCGTGCAGCTCGCGGCCAAGACGCTGGCGACTGCGGCGATGCGGTCGGGACGCCGGGTGCTGATGTTTGGAACCTATGGTGGCGCGATGCGCGGCGGCGATACCGACGCAACGGTGGTGATCGGCGAGGACAGTCTGGTCACGCCGCCGGTGATCGATCACGCCTGGGCCGCCATCGCGATGCACCCTGAAGGGTGGCCGCGCCTGCACGCCATGCTTCGGCCAGGCGGCGTCGCCCTCATCAACACCAGCGTGTTCGAGGAGGTGGTCAGCTACGACGGGGCGATCGTATCGCTGGCGGCGACGGACATGGCGGCGGATGCGGGGATGGCGCAGGCGGGATCGATGGTTGCGCTCGGCGCCTTCGCCGCCGCCACCTGCGTCGTCACGCTGGAGGCCCTGCTCGCCGTGTGCGAGGAGGTGCTGCCACCCTATCGTCGTGAGTTCGCCGCCGCCAACCGCAGCGCGCTCTCGCTCGGCTTCCACGCCGTGCCCGTCCTCGCCCGCGCAGCGTGGGACGTTATGGATCGCGCGGCATGAGCGAGGCGCGCAAGGTCTCGCGCGGCACGCTGGTGATCGACGTCGATCGCTGCAAGGGATGTGATCTGTGTATCGACGCCTGCAAGCCCGGCGTGCTGGCGATGACGACCGACAAGCGGAACAGTCGAGGCTATCTCTACCCGGAGCTTGAGCCGGGATGCACCGCCTGCCACGCCTGTGCTTTGATCTGCCCGGATTTTGTCTTCCAGGTGTGGCGCTATGATCAGGCGGTGCCGATCGGCGAGGAGGAGTTCGCATGAGCGTGGAATTGCTGGAAGGCTCGGACGCGCTCTCCCACGCCATGGTCTCCGCCGGGTGCCGCTTCTTCGCGGGCTATCCGATGACGCCCTTCACGGAGGTGCTGGAAGGCATGGCGAGGCTGTTGCCGGATGTCGGCGGCGACTGCGTAAACGCCGAGAGCGAGCTTGAGGCGGTCGGCATGGCCTGGGGCGCGGCGGCGGCCGGCGTCCGCGCGGCGACCGGATCGGTCGGCCAGGGCCTGTCTTTGATGCAGGAGTCGATCGCCGAGCTTTGTTTCGCCCGCGTGCCGATGGTCGTGATCAACATGGCGCGCGGCCAGGGAGACTACTACCAGGCGACGCGCGGCGGCGGCCATGGAGATTACCGCACCGTCGTCGTCGCGCCCGCCGATCTGGCCGAGGGTGTCACGCTGATACAGCACGCCTTCCATATCGCCGACCTCACGCGCAATCCGGTGATGTTCATGGGCGACTACTACCTCGCCCACGTGATCGAGGCGGTGGAGACGGGACCTGTCGATTTCGGGCCGCTGCCCGCAAACGACTGGCTGCTCGACGGGTCGACGAGTGGCACCGGCAGCGCTCGCATCGTGTCGTCCATCATGGTGACCAAGCGCAATGCGCCGGTCTACACGAATTACGGCCAGTATCTTGAAACGAGCGGCGACAAGATCGGCGCAGTCCGGGCCGCCGTCACGCCGATGTTCGAAGCGGGCTGGTGTGACGATGCCGATTACATCGTCGCCGCCTATGGCACGCCGGCGCGGATCGTGCGCTACGTCGTTGGCCGGTTGCGCGAGCGAGGCGTGCGGGTAGGCTTTTTCCGCCCGATCACGCTGTGGCCCTTCCCCAAGGAGGCGCTGATCGCCGCTACGCGGTCCGCGCGCATGATCGGCGTCTACGAACTTAATGCAGGGCAGATGATCGACGATGTGCTGCTCTCGGTGCGCGACCGGGACGCCGAGTCGATCGGTGGTCTGAGCTTCGACTCCTCCGGGTTCGGCATCGCGCCTGAACTCACCCCCGAACGGGTGGAGGCGCGGGTACTGAGGGCGATGAGCGCAGCGGGCGTGGAGATTGCGGCATGAACGGTATGGTGAATACCGACCGGGCGCCGACGCGTCCTGCGCGTCTGATCGACGATTTCGCCCCGCCGCTGATCCTGCCGGGTGCGCACAAGCTGTGCGCAGGGTGCGGCGAGCCGGCGGCGATACGCTCGGTCGTGGAGATGGTCGACGAACTGGGACTGACCGCTCGCACCGTCGGGGTGTTCGGCGTCGGCTGCTACACCTCCTTCTCCCCCGGGCTCGATCTGGAGGTGCTGCAGGCGCTGCATGGCCGCGCACCGAGCCTGGCGACCGGGTTCAAGCGGGCGCGGCCGGAAAGCATCGTCTTCACCATGCAGGGTGACGGCGACATGGTGAACGAAGGGCTGCAGGAGGTGATCCACACCGCCGCGCGCGGCGAAAACGTGACCTGCATCATGCTCAACAACGGCGTATTCGGCGAAACCGGCGGCCACATGACCGCCACGAGCGTACTGGGGCAGCGCACCAAGAACTCGCTGGAGGGGCGCGACGCCGAGCGGCACGGCTTTCCCATCCGGATGATCGAGATGCTGGCCGCCTTAGATGGCGTCGCCTACCTGGCGCGCGGCGCCACCAACAATGCCGGCAACCTTTTCAAGACGCGCAAGATGATCGCCTCAGCGCTTGCGGCGCAAAATGAAAGGCGCGGGTTTTCCATGGTCGAGATCTTGACCATGTGTCCGACCGGCTGGTTTATCAAGACCGGGGAGGCGCCGGACTACCTCGAGGACAAGATGGCGAGTTACCACCAGCTTGGCATTATCAAGGATGTTTCGAAGGAGCGGGTCGTTACGCAATAGTCGTAGGAAGAACCGAAATGGCGAGCCCGCTACTGGTCGGCGATATCCTTCGCACCGCGGCGTTTCGTACGCCTGGGCTCATTGCGGCGTGGCATGGCGATCGCTCGATCACCTTCGCCGAAGCCGAGCGACAGGCCGATGCGCTCGCCCAGGCGCTGCTCGCCTCCGGGGTCGCGCCCGGCGATCGGGTGGTTTGGATTGCGGACACCTGCATCGAGGCGGTGATCGTCCACTTTGCGACCGCCTTCGCCGGCGCGATCTTCACGCCGATCAACCCCAAGGCCGCACCCGCCGAGATCGAGCGGCTGTTCGGCCATTGCGAGCCGAAGCTGGTGCTTGGCGACGCAGCGAGCGGGCGCACGACGATCGCCGCCCTGCTGGCCAAGCCCCCGTCTTCGCCCCTTCCCCTGCCGGACGTTTGTGAGGACGACCCGCAGGTGATGTATTATACGAGCGGTACGACGGGCGACCCCAAGGGTTGCCTGCTCTCCCACCGCACGCAACGCCTGCGCGCCGGGTCGGGCGCGGCCTGGCCGGTCAAGCCTACCATCATCATGTTCCCGCAGTTCCATATGGCCAGCTGGTCGCGCGCCCTGCTCTGGTGGCTGCAAGGATCGGCGGTCGTTTATATCGACAGGGCCGACGCCGGGACGATCGTGCGCGAACTGGACAAGCATCGCTGCGATGTCCTGCGGGCGATCCCGGCGGTGTGGCGGCGCGTCGTCGAGTATGACCGCAGCGGCTACGACCTCTCCTGTCTCCGCTCCGCCGAAACCGGTACGTCCAAGGTCACCACCGATCTGGTGGCCATGATCCGCGAGGCCTTCCCCGGCGTCGCGATCTCGATCGCCTACGGCTCGACCGAAGGGTGGCTGGTCTGCACCATGGGACCCGCCGATATCGACCGCAAACCCGGCGCGGTCGGCCTGCCCAGCCCCAGCGTGATCCTGCGAGCGGGGCAGGACGGCGAGATCATGGTCAAGAGCCCCTATCTGTTCAGCGGCTATTTTCGCAACGAGGAGGCGACGGCGCGAGCGTTCGACGACGGCTTCTTCAAGACTGGCGACCTCGCCGAGGTCGACGAGGAGGGCTATCGCACGATCGTCGGCCGGGCCGGCGACCTGATCCGCTCGGGGGGCGAGTGGGTCTCGCCTGCCGAAGTGGAATCGGTGCTGCAGGGCCACCCCGCGCTCGCGGACGCCGCGGTGATGGGCGTGCCCGATCCGGACTGGGGTCAGGTGGTGACGGCGTTCGTCGTGCCCCGCGCAGGCGAGACGGTGACGCTCGAGACGTTGCGCACCTACTGCGCCAGCTCGCTTGCACCCCACAAGCATCCCCGGCGGATGAAGGTGGTCGAGACCTTGCCCCGCACGGCCGCCACCGGCCAGATCCAACGTCGGCTGCTGCAGCTCTGACCGAATGACCAAACCCGCCCTCCTGCTCTGGACCGAGAACATGGGCAGGCTGCTGGGCGGCGCGCTCGAGGACAGGTTCGAGATCATCCGGCTGTGGAACGAGGCCGATCCTCAGGCGGTCATCGAGGCGCGCGGAAGCGATGTGATCGCGACGCTGACCGTACGCGAGCAGTTCGATGGCGCGCTGCTCGATCGCGTGCCCAATCTCCGGGTGATCGCCGTGCCAGGCGCGGGCTATGAGGGCGTTGACGTCGCCGCCGCCCGCGCGCGCGGCGTCGTCGTGGCCAACGCGGGCGACACCCACAGCGGCGACGTGGCCGATCAGGCGGTCGTGCTCGCCCTTGCCTCGATCCAGCGCCTTGGGGCAATGGAGGCTTGGCTGCGTGAGGACCGCTGGCGCACCCAGGGTCTGCCGCCTCGCCGCCGCTCCATGTCTGGCGAGCGCTTCGGCATCGTCGGCCTCGGCCATATCGGCGCGGCTATCGCTGCGCGACTGGCGCCCTTCGGCGGCGAGATCGCCTGGTGGGGCCCGCGTGACAAACCTTCACCCTGGCCGCGTCAGGGGAGCCTGCTCGATCTCGCCGGCTGGTGTACGGCTTTGATCGTGGCTGCGCGCGGCGACGCCGCCGGGCTGATCACCGCCCAGGTGATAGAGGCGGTCGGGCCGGACGGGCTGATCGTCAACGTCTCGCGCGGAGCGGTGATCGACGAGGACGCGATGATCGCGGCGCTCCGGGACGGCAGGCTCGGCCGCGCCGCCCTCGATGTGTTCGTCGAGGAGCCGGCCGGGGCGGCGCGCTGGGCGGACGTGCCCAACACGATCCTCACCCCCCATATCGGCGGCCTGACCAGCGAGGCGATGACGCGCCTACGCGACGCCGCGATCCGCAACCTTTCCGCAGCGCTCGACGGCGGTCCCGTCGTCAATGAGATCACCGCATGACCTACCCCATCAGCGACGCTCCGCTCGGCGATGTCGCCACCAAGCTGCTTCACGAGGACGAGCGCGTGAAGATATGGGAGATGAAGCTCGAACCCGGCGAGGAGAGCGCCGCTCACGAGCATGTGCTCGACCATATCATCGTGGTCATCGGGGGCGACCGGATCGCGGGCGTTCCGCATATCAGGGCCAAGGGCCGCTCGGCCGATTACATCGAAGCCGACGTGAAGCCAGGACAGTGGTATCGCCAGAAGTCCGGCGGCGTCGAGGTCGCCCGGAACATCGGGAAGACGCCGTACCACGAGATCCTGATCGAGCTGAAGGATTAGAGGGACAAGGGCATGAGTGCTGATCAATCCAGCAGCTTCGGGCATCTCGCACTCCACTATCCAACGCCGGAGGATGGACCGAGGGCGGCGCGCTTCCTGGAGACGCTGGGCTTTCACCTCAGCTATACGACCCAGACCCGCACCGGTGACTTCTGGCACTTCGTGCTCGATCCCTCGGCGGAGGGCGGTACGGATCGCATCATATACCTGATGAACATGCCGGCGCAGATTCGGGCGGTTTACGACGCGATACGCGACAAGATCGGCGACTCCGCCGAGGTTCGCGTGCTGCGCAAGGCTCAGTCCGAGGACCCTGAACTCAGCTTCCACGCGGCCGTGCTGGTCCGCTCGCTCGATGAACTGGAGGCGATGGTCCTGCGCATCCGCGCACTCGGCGACACCGATCCGGACTTCGAGGGCCGCATTCGTGTCACGCTCAATCGCGCACGTCCCGGCACGCCGATGGTTGACGAACGGATGGACGCCTCCCCGGTCTTCGCCGACGCCACCCGCTACACCTACGGCCGCAACGGCGTGCAGGTGTTCGTCGAAACCGACCTTCTTTCAGGTGGTCCGCTTGGCGACAACTGGGTGTTCGAGTTCGACTACGTCTTCCCGGGCTTCAAGGAGAACATCCTAAACCGTCCGGCTCCACAAACGCCGGCCTTGAGCGCCTAAGAGGATGGGCCGACGGTCAGGCCTCTCACATCACGCGAAGCACCGGCATTGCGGACGCTCTCCAAACCCCGATCCACCGAAATCCCTGACCCGCAACGATCCCTAAAGGTGGTGGGCCCGGCAGGACTCGAACCTGCAACCAGACCGTTATGAGCGGTCGGCTCTAACCATTGAGCTACAGGCCCCCGGACGCTGGCCCCCGGAACGCTGCGAGGTCTAGCAGCCCTTGCCCGGCGTGCAAGACCGGCTTGGTCTAGCAGCGGCGGGCGCGCAGGCGCTCCACGATGGACTTCACCTCCTGGGCGCGGTCCTTGGGCAGGACGATGACGGCGCCGGGCGTGGCCACCACCACCAGGTCGCGCAGACCCACGACGCCGACCTCCATGCCGTCGTCGGACCAGATCAGCGAGCCCTGGGTGTCCAGCGCCACCGCATCTCCGCGGACCAGGTTGTGGTCGCCGTCCTTGCCTCCGAGCCGCCACAGCTCGCTCCACGAGCCCACGTCCGCCCAACCGATGTCGCAAGGGGCCACCGCCGCCAGCCGCGTGCGCTCCATGACCGCGATGTCCACCGACTCCGACGGGATGGCGACAAAGCGGCCGTCGTCCAGACGGACGAACACCCCGTCGCGGCCGGCGGCGTCCACCGCCTCAAGCGCTGTGGCGTGGATGTCGGGCCTGTGCGCCGCCATCTCGGCCAGCATCACTTCAGGTGCGAACAGGAATATGCCTCCGTTCCAGTAGTAGCCGCCCTCCTCCAGATAGGCCTGAGCCACGGCCAGCTTTGGCTTTTCCGCGAACCGGGCCACCTCGAACACGCCCTCCACCAGGGGGGCGGCGCTCTGGATGTAGCCATAGCCCGTCTCGGGACCGGTGGGCGCGATCCCGAAGGTGACGATGCGGTCGGGCGCACGAGCGCCCCGGGTGATCGCTGCCCGAAATGCGGCAGGATCCTCAATCACATGGTCGGCAGGCAGCAGCAGCGCCAAGGCCCCGGGCTTCAGCGTCTGGACCATGCGCGCGGCGGTGACCGCCACCGCTGCGGTGTTGCGGCCGAAGGGTTCCAGCACCACCGCCAAAGGGTGAAGGCCGACCTCGGCCAGCTGCGCCTCTATAAGGCGCTCGTGACTGCGGTTGCAGATCACCACCGGCGGCAGGAAATCGATCACCTCGTCGCCGGCAAGCCGCAGGGCGGTCTCCTGCAGCATGGTGCGCGCGCCGGCCAGGGCGTGGAATTGCTTGGGCCGCACGTCGGTGGACAGCGGCCAGAGCCGCGTGCCCGACCCGCCGGACATGATTACGGGCACAACCTGGATCATGCGCTCAGCCTCCTCGCCAGCGCATCCCCTCCCAAGTGCGGCTTGGAAGGACAAGCCCCGGCGACCAGGGCTGCGACGGTTGGTCCGGTGCGAAGCGGCTTCAGTCCTGGGCGCCGACCGGCTCGCACCCGTCGAGCAGGCTTTTCACGCGCGCGCCCCAGGCGGTGGCCTCGAACGTCCTGATCGCCGCCGCCCCTGCCCGAGCGCCCAGCTCGCTTCGGCCGCAGGGATCGGCGATCAGCTCGTGCAGGCGCGCAGCGGCGACGTCGAGGTCGGGCTCCGCCCACCATCCGCCGGCGTACATAGCCTGCACGTCCTCCACCGGTCGCGGGACCCAGGGCACGAGGGCGGCGGTCTCCTCGCCCAGGAAGTCCATCACCCCGGACCATGCCGTGGCCACCACCGGCTTACCCAGCCAAACGGCCTCCGCGGCCAGCAGGCCGAAGCCTTCGGCCCTATGCAGCGACACCACTATGTCGGCGCTTGCGATCAGCCGGGTCATGTCGGCCTCCGACAACGGCTCGCGCATCAGGCGAATGTCGCTGCGGCCGGCGATCGCCGCCTCCACCTCGGCCAGCCGCTCAGGCGCATGGCCGCCCCCGGAGAGCTTGCAGACGAGAAGGCTGCGCCCGTCCGGGATGGGAACGGCGCGCCGATAAGCCTCGATGGCGCCGAGCGGGTTCTTCCGCGCCGAGGTCGACTTCAAATCGAGCGCCGCCAGGATGACACACACTTCCGCCGGCAATCCGAGGCGATCACGTGCAGGAGCCAAGCGCGGCGTCATGAACACCGGATGGGGGACCACGCGAACAGGCAGCCCTGGCGGCGCCCGCGAGCTCACGGCCTGTGCGGTGAACTCCGAAGGGCACCAGACCTCGTCCACGTACTGGAACGCCGACCTCCAGGCGTCCGGCAGCACGGGGAGCTCCCAGGCCCAGTAGCCGATATGACGGCGTCCGCGTAGGCCCCGGGCGCCGGTCCGCTGCAGCCACAAGATCAGCTCGGGCGGGTTCAGGTGGGTGACGAGGACGTCTCCAACGCGTGCAGCCGGCTCAGGGTAGGGCGGCGTGTCGGGAGCGCCGAGTTCGGACGTCACCTGGATCGTGGGACCGACGTCGCAGACCCGCACGTCGACGCCGGCACGCTGCAGGGCGGAGGCGAACAGGCGCGCCCCGCGGCCGATGCCGATGCTGGAGCTGTGCAGCCCGGCCACCGTCACCGATCCTCCGCCCATCGCGCCGCGGCGCCAGTTCAGGGCGACCATCGCCGGCGTCGCGGCGTTCAGCATAGATCGTACGCCGCGATGCGCCGACGCTCGCACCCCGCTCGGCAGGGCCTTCCACGCCCGCTTCACGGCGGCGGGACGGTGTCGGGAGGCTGCAGCAGAACGACGACGGCGGCCTCCAGCGCCTGAACCCGGGCCGTCAGCGCCGTGGCGGGGTCTTGATCGGGTCGATCGCGCTGCAGAGCTGAAACGCGCGCCTCGGTCCTGACCAGCAAGTCCTCGAGCAGGGCGACCCTTTCGACGAGGCCCGATGTATCCGGTCCCGGCGCCGGCGCCCCAGGCCGGGCTGTCGCGCGGGTGTCGCGTCGCTCCAGGGCCTTGAGTTCTGCGGCGGCGACGCGCGCCCGGCGGCGGCGCACCCGGCCGCCGAGCCCGCTCCGTTCAAAGGCCGAGTTGGCGAGGCGGATAAGCAGTACGCCCGCACCGTTGCGCCCCCGCAGCTTCGCCTCAGGCGACAGGGCCAGAGAGGCGATCAGATTGATGCGGGCGAGTTCGCCCAACCGCAGCGCCTCGATGGCCTGAACGAGCGACTCCGCATCCGCAGGACGGTTGAGCAGGGTGCGATAGTAGGTCTGGATGCCCGTCTCCGAGCTTGGCACCTTCAGGAGCCCCCATGCCTCGGCCACGGACATCGGCCGACGGTCTTGCGGCGCCTCCCAGCGCGCTGACGCCAGGCCGGAGAGGTCGGCGCGGGCGCCGGCTTTAAGCATTCGTAAGTTCCCTGGGACCGGCGACCGCCCTCTCGGCAAGCCTGTGGCCGAAGGCGCTCAAAGCCTCAAGGCTCTCCACCGACCGGACGTTGTCGAACCTGTCGAACGCAGCGTCGCGGGCTGGCCCGAGCACGAGCACCGGGGTGTCGCGAGACAGCAGATGCGCCGCCGGTGCGTCCAGCCGCCCGTCCAGAGATACCGCGACGCGGACCGATGCGATCTCCGACGGCCCGCGCAGCGCCTCGGCCAGCATCCACTCCAGCGACGCGAAATAGCCGCTGCGGGCCGCACGGTGGAGAGCCTGCGCATCGATCGCGCCGAAGTCCTTGCAGAAGACAGCCGCAAGCGAGGGCAGCATGGCTGCAGTCGGCGGCGTCAGGCTGCGGTAGGCCGCTTCGGCGAAGCCGGCGTAGGCGGCGATGGTGCGATCGGCCACGGAGAGGCGCGCGGCGCCGCGCATCGCCCGCAGCCTTCCCGGATCCGCCGCACAGTCCGCCAGCCGCGCCGCCAGGCTCTCGGCCGATCCGGCCTCGAAGAGCCAGCCATTGTCGCCGTCGCGCACCAGCTCCACGTTGCCGCCCAGGGCGGTGGCGATCACGGGCACGCCGCAGGCCAGGGCCTCAAGGATCGTCAGCGGCTCGTTTTCCGGCCACAGCGAGCAGTTCACCATGACATCGGCGCTGCGGTAGGCGGTGGGCATGGCCGCATTGTCGGTCTTGCCGTGAAGGCGGACCCGCTCGCCCCAGCCTCGCTCGGCGACCACCGCGGCCATGTCCGCCTCCATGTCGCCGCGGCCGTATACGTCCACCTGGAAGCGGCCCAGCAGGTCTTGCTCCTCCAGCAGGACCAGGGCGTCGAACAGGGTCTGAGGTCCCTTATGGCGACTGAGATAGGCGACGAAGGCGATGCGGACGGGGTCGCCAGGGGAACTCGGTGGCGGTTCGACGTCGCCCTCGAACCAATGCGGCTCTATGCCGTAGGTGTGCTGCACCGCCCGGAAGCCATCGAAGCTGGCCCGTTCGTAGGCGCCCAGCAGGTAACGGCTGGGGTAATGGTGCAGGGAGGCCTTGTGCAGCTTGGCGCGCACGAAGTCGGTGCGCATGAACACTGGCATCGGGAGGCCGAGATAGTCGGCCTCCTGCAGGCAGGCCTCGCCGCACCCTTCCCAGTCAGCGCAGACGCGAGTCTCATCCCGCCGGACCAGGGTGTTGCGCAGGCAGAAGCCCCAGTGGTCGTGCAGAGTGAGCATGCTCGGCACGCCCGCCTCTTCGCACACGTCGAGCAGGCTCAGTGACAGTCCGCTGGTGTTATGGAAGTGCACGACGTCGGGGGAGCGCCGCTCCAGGAAGTCGCGAAAGCGCGCCTCCACGATGACGTTGGCGAAGTTCTCGCGCGCGGTGAAGCGGAAGCCTGGCACGTTGACCCGCGTGACCTGCACGCCGTCCACGTCCTCGACGTGCTGGGCGTAGGCGCGACGGCCATCGTCGGACACGGCGCAGAAGCAGGACAGCTCGTGTCCCCTCCGGATCAAGGCCATGGCTTGGCGGTGGGCGGCGATCTCCGCACCGCCGATGAAGAAGGGCGGATAGGCGTTGGCGACCAGCGCGATCCGCATCAGGCCGCCTGCTCCGCCGCGCTACGCCAGGCGTCCTCGCGCACGTCCCGCCCGGCGACAGCGCGATCCAGGCAGGCGCGAGCGTAATCGTCCCAGGTGCGCACCGTCCTCAACCCCGCCGCCAACGAGAGCCTGTGACGCAGACCCGGGTCGCGGGCGAGCCGCAGGATGGCGTCGGCCAGGCTCGACGGGTCGGCCACGTCGCAGACCAGCCCGCCGCCGCCGGCCGCCACTTCAGCCATGGCGCCATCGCGGTGGCAGATGAACGGCCGAGCGCGCCAAACGCTCTCCACGATCGGCAGTCCAAAGCCTTCCACCCGCGAGGGGTAGACGGTGAAATCGACACGCGCGTAGAGCTCGCGCAAGGTTTCATCGTCCACCAGCCCATGCACCTGGATCGACGGGTTGGCGGCCGCCCGGGCGCGGACCCTCGCCAGCACGCCGTCGCCGCCCTCGTAACCGTTGCCCACCAGGTGCAGCGCCATGGCTGGTTCGGGCGACCTGCGCTGCGCCAGTTCGAAGGCGTCGAGCAGGGTCAGGTGGTTCTTGCGGGGCTCGAAGGTGGAAACCGTCAGCACATCGACAGTCGCCGGCTTGTCACGTCGACCCGACCGCGGCGACTTGGGCGCGCCGCGTCCGCCAAAGTCGCCAGGCAGCCGCTCCACGGTAATGGCGGGGGCGTCCCCGCACCGAGCCCGCCAGGCGTCCGCGGTGCTCTGCGAGTTCGCGAGCAGCAGCGACGCACTCTTCAGCAGGTCCACATAGGCCGGGAACAGCCGCACGATTCCAGGGTCGGCGAACTGCGGATGACTGAGCGGGATCACGTCGTGCAGCACCGCGACCAGCTGCACCCGCTCACGCACCAGCCATTGCGCCACGCCGGCGAGGCGCGCCTGCAGCACGGTCTCAGCGAGCAGGAAGACGGTGTGGTGCAGCGACCAGCCTCGTCGGGCGAGCGCCTCGGCCAAGGTGACCGGCTCCACATGGGATGTCTCGTCGCGCGCGCTCAGCTGTGGGCCGCCGTAGCTTCCCAGCCGCCGGGCCTCCTCAAGCGTTGGCAGGCGGTAGGCTTCGGCCCCTTCGTCGAACACGACGAACTGCACGCGATAGAGGTCCTGCAAGGCGCGCCCCAGGCGACGGGTCACGCGCACGACACCGCTGTTGGCGAGATCACGGCTGGCGTTGGTCACGTCCATGACCACGACCTGCGCCGGTGTGGTTCGCCGCCGACGCTCCAGTACATCCAGCAGCACCGCTTCCAGCTCTGCGCCCGCACGAACCCAGCGCGTCTGCTCGCGATAGGCCGCCAGCTGCTCGGGCGACGCCAGCGGCTGCTCGGGCGTTTCCAGGCGTTCCGCCAGCCAGTCGGCCAGATCAGCCAAGTCGGGTGCGACGAAGGCGGCGTCCACCGCCGCCTCTCGGTGCGCGCCGATGTCCAGCGCGAAGGCGGGGCGGCCCAGACGGTGCATCTCCGCAAGAGGCAGGTTGAAGCCTTCCCACAGGGAGGCGCTCAAGCCTGCATCGCTCGCCTGCATCAGCCGCCGCAACCCGGCATCGCCGGGATGACCGGCGAACACGACACGCGCCGCCAGATCGGTCGGCAGCTCGGCATCTCCATCGGCCAGGACCACCATGACCGCATCCACACCGCGCTCGCCAAGCCGCCGCAGCACCTCCAGCGCGCCTGCCTTGTTCTTATAGCCGCCTTCCCATCGGCCGAGATGCAGGAGCATGTGGCGCCCTCCCTCGCGGGCCTGTCGCAGCGCCGGCCCCACGCTGTCCGGCGCGCGCGCCTCCTCGCCCGTCCACAGCGGGTCATCCAGATGATCCACCGCGTTCAGCACCACGGTGTTGGGGGTCTCGGGCGCGTCCTGAAGCGTTTGGGTCCGTGCGACAAAGGCCGACACGCTGACGGTAGCGTCGCTCGCCCTGATATGGCGCCGCCGCAGGGTGCGCAGAAGCTGGTGAACAGGCAGGTCGACCTCGGCCAGACCTTCCAGCGGCGTGGCCCCGGCGTCGAAGTAGACCGAGCCAACACCCCGTCGCGCCAAGACCGCCTGGGCGGCGTAGAAGGGCCAGCCGCCGTTCACCGCCACATCGGGAACGCCGGCTGTAAACAGCTCCGGCCAACGCTGGTCCAGGTAGCGGCCGGTGAAGGCGTCGAGGTCGTTCCAGGCGCAGGCGTCGGCCGGCAGCAGGACGACCTGCCCGCCGAATCGGCCGATCGCGTCCACATCCATGCGATAGCCGACGAAGCTGACCCGATGCCCCCTTCGCACAAGCTCGCGCCCGTGCAGCATCATCGTCCGGTCATGGCCGAACCGAAACAGGAAGCGCTCGTGAAGGAAGGCGAAGTGAGGCAAGGCTTTACCCGCAAAGCCCCCAAGGGTTAGACGACCTCGCCTGGGGCTGTCCACCCGGCGAGGTCCGCCCTCCCCCGCGCCGGGCAGGGTCGGCGCGGCGCCGGATGCCGGGATCTCGGAGTTCGGCGACCCTCACGGTGTTCCTGAAGCCCGCGGTTACCCGCCGATGAGACCGGGCCGACTGGACGTGTGCCTGCCTGACGCCAAGGCCGCGCGATACACGTCTGGAACGTGGCCGCGCGGCCTTGTCTTTCTTTTGCTCAGGCTCGTCTCAATGCGTCGGCGCACCTCCGACAGTTTCAAGACGCGCCAGCATGTCTTGCGGTATCGACAGTTCAGCCGCCTTCAGGTTCTCACGCAGGTGGGCCACCGACGAGGTGCCGGGGATCAGCAGGATGTTAGGGGCGCGTTGCAGCAACCAGGCGAGAGCGACCTGCATTGGCGTCGCTTCGAGCTCGACGGCCACTTCGGACAATGTGGACGATTGAAGGGGTGTAAAGCCGCCAAGCGGGAAGAACGGCACGTAGGCGACGCCTAGGCCCGCCAGTTCGTCGATGAGGGCGTCGTCCTCCCGGTGAGCCAGATTGTACAAGTTTTGCACGCAGACCACGGGGGTGATCTTGCGGGCCTCCGCCACGCGGGCCGAGCCCACGTTGCTCAAGCCGAGATGCCGGATCAGGCCCTGACGCTGCAGGTCGGCCAACGCGCTGAACGGCTCCTCTAAGGGGGCGTCGCTGAGCCCGTGATTGTCTCCCATCATCCGCAGGTTGACGACATCCAGCACATCCACACCAAGGTTGCGCAGGTTGTCGTGCACGGCGCGGGTGAGATCCGCCGGCGTCAAGGCTCGGTTCCAGGAGGCGTCGGCGCCTCGCACAGCGCCGACCTTGGTGACGATCACAAGGTCAGCCGGGTAAGGATGTAGCGCCTCGCGGATCAGCTGGTTGGTGACGTGGGGACCATAGAAGTCGCTGGTGTCGATGTGATCGACTCCGCTTGCCACCGCCTCGCGCAGGACCGCCAACGCGGCTCCATGATCCTTTGGCGGCCCGAAGACGCCCGGCCCCGCTAGCTGCATCGCGCCATACCCCAGGCGTTTGACGGGGCGGTCACCGAGGGGGAAGGCGGCGGCGACGTCAGTCATAACAGAACTCCGGGTTGGCTTGCGCGCCGTATACCCGGCAGAAGCTCGCTCGATAAGGCCCTGTAATCAATACGGGCTGTTCGGTAGCATGCACAATGGCCGCTGACTTGGACGATCTCTCCGCCTTCGTCGCCGTGGTGTCGGCGAGTGGGTTTTGAGGGGCCGCAAGGGCGCGCGGCGTCTCGGCGTCCAGCCTCAGCGAGGCGGTGCGGCGGGTTGAGGACAGGCTCGGAGTGCGCCTTCTGAACCGCACCACCCGCAGCATCGCCCCGACGGAGGCGGGCGTAGCCCTGCTGGAGCGATTGAAGCCGGCTCTGGGCGAGATCGCGGCGGCGACCGATGCCGTGCACGCCTTTCGCGGCCAGGCCGCGGGCACGCTCAAGCTCAACGTCCCGTCAAGCGTCGCGTGTCTGGTGTTGCCCCCGATCATTACGCCCTTTTTGAAGATGTACCCGGATATCCGATTGGAGGTCGTGGTGGAGGAGGGCTTCGTCGACGTGCTGGCGGCGGGCTGCGATGCCGGGATCCGCTACGACGAGCGGCTGGAGCGGGACATGGTCGCCGTCCCGATCGGCCCCCGGGTTCAGCGCTTGGCCACCGCGGCGTCTCCCGCCTACCTGAAGGCGCACGGAAAGCCCGAACATCCGCGCGAACTGCTGACCCACGACTGCCTGCGAGGACAGTTCGCCAGCGGCGCGTCTCCGGCGTGGGAGTTCGAGCGTGATGGCGAGGTCATCCGCCTCGATCCCACGGGGCCGCTTTTGGTGCGCGTCGGCGGAGCGATAGACTTGGCGATCGGGGCCGCCATCGACGGCCTTGGCGTCATCCACCTCTTCGAGGGCTGGCTAGCTCCCGCCATCGAGAGCGGGGCCCTGCAGCCGGTGCTGCAGCCGTGGTGGCAGCGTTTTTCGGGTCCGTTCCTCTACTATCCCGGCCGTCGACGCCTGCCGACGCCGCTGCGCGCGTTCGTGGACTTCATCAAGGATTTCCAGGCCAGCCGAGCGATCGGCGGTTTAGAAACGCCTGCGACCTGATTGCTTGCCGGACCCGTCGGCCGGGCTCTTTGATTTCCAGCAGCCCGAGATGTCTCGGCCTCAGCCGCGCCGCTATGAATAAAAATACACACGACGCTCGCCGTGGCGCGATTACCGCTTTATGTCAGCGTCAAGCGTCACGCTCCTGCGACTACAGGCGAACGTAGACGCCAGCACCGGCGCCCAGGCTGCAGAAGATCGGGGAACGACATGACTGACGCGAACGAGACAGCGCAGTCAGCCGCTGCTTGGAAAACCGGTCTGGTCGTCATCTGCGTCATACTCGTCGGCTTCACGGCGTGGGCGCTGAAGTCGATCCTGTCGCCCTTCGTGCTCGCCGTGTTTCTCCTGTTGATGATCGACGGGGTGGCCCGGGCGCTCCGCGACCGCATTCCGCGCTTCCCGGCCCGGCTGGCCCTGCCGGCGGCGCTCATCTTGATTGTCGCCGTCTTCCTACTGACCATCTGGATGGTCGCCGACACCACCACGCAGTTTGTCGGCCAGGCCGCAGGATATGAGAAGCGGCTGAACGACTTGCTGGGGGCCGTCGCCGGGCGGCTTCGCCTCAAGGTTCCCCCGACGATCGGGGGCCTGCTGCAACAGCTGAACCCCGCCCGGTTCATCGGCGGGGCGGCCAAGGGCGTGCAAGACATCGCCTCGGGCGCTTTCGTGGTGCTGATCTACCTCGGCTTTCTCGTCGCGTCGCGGGCGGGCTTTGTGAAGAAGGCCCGCAAGCTGTTCGTCTCGCCGTCCGCGAGCGATGAGGCCCAGGGTATCTTCAAACGCATCCGTCAAGGTGTTGAAGGCTACGTCTGGGTGCAGACCGTCGCCGGACTGCTGATCGCCGTCCCCGCTGGCGTACTGATGGTGGTCCTCGGCTTGAGCCACGCGGTCTTCTGGGCGTTCTTGATCTTTGTGGCCAGCTACGTGCCGGTCATCGGCGGCGCCATCGGTACGACGCTACCTGCAGTCTTCGCCTTGCTGGAGTTTCCGGGTCTCGGCCAACCGATCATCTTGTTCATCGGCCTCCAGGTCATCGGATTTCTGGTTGGCAGCATCATCCAGCCCCGGATGCTGGGTAACAGCCTTAATCTTGATCCCGTGGTCATCTTCCTGTCGCTGGCGTTCTGGGGCGCCTTGTGGGGACTGACGGGGGCGTTCCTCTCCACCCCGCTCACCGTGACGGCGATGGCGATCCTGGCGCAGTTTCCCTCGACCGGCTGGATCGCCGTCCTTCTGTCAAGCGACGGCGAGCCCTATGCGGACACCAAGGGGAAACGACGATGAGCGAGGCGCCCCCTGCTCCGATCGCGGGGCGCTGACGCGTGGGCGCTACCATCCGCTGGCCAGACTGCTCTGAAGCGAGGTGAAGAAGGCGGCGGCGACAAGGCCGACGCCGACTGCGCCGCTGATGAACACAGCCGACCGGCGGACAAGCGGGCGTAGGTTTCGGGATAGTCTGCGCATGGAGAGATAACTCGATGTTGGGCGAACTGGCGAAAGCCGGGGTTCGCCTTCTCTGCAGCAGTTAGCTACCGCTCGGTATGAAAACAAGGGTGGTGCATGAAATCACATCGCATCGGTGGGACGGCCAACCGATCGATCCGGCCGGACGACTGCCGATGTGCTGCACGCCTCAGCGGCTGGGCCACAAGTCGAGCGTGGTGGCGACCAGTCGCTCCAGATCGTGACAGGACACGCCTGAACCCGCCTGGATGGCCATTCCCTGAAGGACGGCGGTAAGATATCTGACCAGCCCCGTCGTATCGACAGCCTGCGGCAGATCCCCCTCCCCCTTTGCGCGCTCGAACCGGGCGATCATTGCGGCTTCTGATGAGGCGCGGCGTGCGACGACCTGAGCTTTGACGGATTCGGCCTCGGTCCCGCAGGCGACCGAACTGATGACGCTCAAACACCCACGCGGGCCGCCCGCCGTCTGCATCCTGAGGCCGTTGCGCAGGACGCGCTCAGCGACGCCCCGGGCGGTCGGCGCCTCCAGCGCCTCGCCCATGAAAGCCAGCTTCTCGCGCTCATAGAGATCGAGCGCCTTGAGGAACAGCGCCTCCTTGTTGCCAAAGGCGGCGTAAAGGCTCGGCCGCGTGACGCCCATGGCGTCCGTCAAGTCGCTGAGCGACGCGCCCTCGTAACCCTTGCTCCAAAACACCTGCAGAGCCGCAGCCAGCGCAGCGTCGACACAGAATTCGCGCGGACGCCCTCGAACGGCGGAGGCAAGCTGGGCTTCCATACCACTCAATATAGAATGCTCAGCCTTCCTCGTCCACTGCCCGAAGCCCCTCGCGGGAACACCAAAACCGAACTGGCCGTACTGTACGGTATAAAAAGGCCTTGACCCTCCCTCGTCGCGGGGCCTAATCCATACCCATCGGTACACAAGCGGCTCCAAGAAAGCTGGAGCGCCGCAGACGGACGTTACGCCATGACCAACGATACCCGCTTCGGGCTACCCATCTCGCTGGTGGAGGCGCTTAGGGACGACTGCTCGCCGACCGCCGCCGCCCTGGCCGATCTGCTGGAGTGCGGAGACGCGCCGGCCGACGTGAGGCGGGGCAGGACCAAGCCTGCTCGACCCTGGCAGGCTGCCCTGACCGGCTTGGCGCTGAGCGTAAGTGTAGGCGCACAGAGTTACGCTGCGACGGCAAGCCTGCAGGGGCGCGGGAAAATGGCAATGGACCAGGCGCAGTTCGTAGAGGGCGCTACGTAACCGGAGCTCGATGCTGCAGCGCTCGCGCGATCTCGTTCAAGGAGCATCGTCGCCGGCCTTGGCGAGGCAGTGGGCGCGTCCAGAGAGTGTGGAGGCTCCGGTTCGCCTGCTGATGGTGTCTAGAAAGATTGAGCGCCTTGCTCGGTGACTTCCCGGATCATGGTCCCAGATATGGGCAAGACCCCACCTGGGCGCCATCTTCCGAGCAGCATGAGGTATGCAAGCCGTTCAGGCTGGAGGACAGCGGGCCGTGGAAGACTGTCACGCCTGCGCCTCCGTCCGACCCCGACTTAGCTGCGACTGAAGCTGTCGTTTGCCAGACAGCCGCGGGATCAGACTCGGCCTTTACAGCGCAACCGCCTTGATGACCGCGTTCGCTTGCCTGCTCGGCATACAGCGACGGCAGCCACTTCAAAAGCGAAGGACACCTGAACTGACTCCGCCCATGCGTGGCCTTGTGGCGTCGACGTCGATGGCCAGAGGAGACGTTCATGAACCTGAGCGATTGGCTTTGGATCGGGTGCGCGGGGATGGCCATCGGATCGGTGGTCCTGCTGGTGCAAGGTTGGAACCGGCGGACGCGCGATGAGGAGAACCATTATTTCCTGCACTTCTTCGTCACGTTGACCGCTACGGTCTCGTATTTGGCCATGGCGTTGGGTCAGGGCTCGATCCATCTCGCCGACGGGCGCAACTTCTACTTTGCGCGCTATCTCGACTGGTCGCTTACGACGCCGATGCTGCTGACCGGTCTATGCCTGACGGCGCTGCACAGTCCCTTTCGCCGTTGGGCGCTGCTGCTCGGGCTGGTCTTCACCGACATGTACATGATCGGCACAGGCGTGGTCGCGGGCCTGAGCCCGACAGGATCTAGCGCTAAATGGATATGGTACCTGATCAGTTCAGGCGCCTTTCTGTTCATCTATATCGGCCTCTGGGGACCGATGCGCGCCGAGTCCGTCAAATCAGGTCCCCGTGCAGAGAAGCTCTTCAAGACCAACGCCACCATCCTCTCCGTGGTGTGGTTCGCCTATCCACTGGTCTTCCTGTTCGGAAGCGAAGGCACGAAGTCTCTGGACTCCACGACGACCGGCGCGATCTACACGATCCTCGATCTGATCGCGAAAGTGGTCTACGGCATCTTCTCCCTGGCGGCCACCCGCCGGAAGGTCACCGAGGACCTCGCGGCGGGCGAGGTGCCAGAGCATGAACTCCGCCCCGCTCCGGTCGCCTACCACGAGGTGGAGCAGCCCGGGCGAACCGCCAACGTCCGACCCGGCTCCCCCGCGAGCCCGGTCCGTCGTTGACGCCTGAGGCGATCGCCGGCGGGGTCGCTCAACAGCAAGAGGGCGCCGCCGTCGCCATGGCGACGCCCTCGATCTTTGGGGGCGTGGCCCTTGCTCCCGCGGTGTTGGCGGCGCTGCTCGCCGCCGCCGTCGCGGGAGAAACGCCGCCGGGCGTCCAGTTGGTCGTGCTGGTCGGCGCCGTGTCGGTAGGCCTGCCGCATGGCGGACTGGATCATCTGGCGGGCCGGCAGGTCTTTCAGCCACAGTTCGGCCGCTGGTGGCCCGCGCCGTTCCTTGCCTCGTACGCCGGACTGGCGGTCGCAACTCTGTTGCTGTGGTGGCTGGCCCCGGGACCGTCTTTGGGAGCGTTCCTGCTCCTCTCGGTTCTCCACTTCGGCGCGGAGGACGCCCAGGCGCACGGGTCGGTCGGTCTGTTCAGCGCACTGGCGCATGGCGGCGTGATCGTCGTGGCGCCCGCCGTCCTGCATCCGGCTGAGACGACGCGCCTTTTCGAGTGGCTAACCGGAGGCGCCGGCGATGAGGTGCGGCGGCTGACGGGCGCTCTGGGAGCAGCCGTGTGGCTTGGCGCGGTGCTGAAGCTCGCCATCGAGGCCCCCTCCTCGCGGCGAACCGCACTGGTGGAGATTACGGCGGTTGCGGCCATCTTCGCACTCGCCTCCCCGCTGATCGGCTTCGCCTTGTACTTCGCCCTTATCCATTCGCCGCGCGCCTTCAACGCTCAGGTGCGGACGCTCTCAATCAAGCCGCATCTGTCCAACGTGCTTCGCGCACTTCCGCTGGCTGGCTTGGCTCTGCTCTTGGGAGTTCTGCTGTGGCGGCGCTTCGCCGTCACCGCTCCAGCTCCGGCCCCCGCCCTGGTGAAAGCCACGTTCATAACCCTGAGCGCTTTGACCGTCCCGCACATGTGGCTCGACTGGCGTTGCGCCGAGTTGGCCAACAGACCGGCCCAAACAGGCTGAAGATGCGAGGCGCCGTCCTTATCTGTGAGTATAGATCCTTCCTCTGATAATCCTCGATGGTGTCGATCATGAAAACGACACAAGAGGGAGGCGCATGTCTACTTTGCTGAAACGGCGTTTGGCGCGAGCACCGAGGGCTGTCGGCCAAGCCAGCAGGCCGCTGTCGTCTCGCCGGGACAAACCGCCAGCTTCGGACCAGTAAAGCCGACATACGCCGACAGCCTTAAGCCTCGTGCGAATTAGGAGAGGCCCAGCATTTGGCGCGTCATACGGTTGCTTACAGTCGGACACCAGATCTGGAACCTCTTCGCCACGCCGCCCTGCACAGGCGGCGTGGCGTCACTCGTGATGGTGGCTTTTCCCGGTGATCGCATCCGCCGCCGCCTTGACCCCTGCCATCAGCTGCTTGCCGATTCCTGAGGAGTCGGCGCCGTGCACCGCAATACGACGGCTTGCGCCCGTCACCTCCTCCACCTGCGCATAGGCCTGAGGAATCGGCGGGCCTAGCGCAGGCTCGGCGCCCATAGGCTGCAACACCTTGGTGTCGTACTCGGCCTTGCCGTCCAAGCTGGGTCCGCTCGTCCAGCGGCCTTGCGGCGGCGCGATGCCGTTGACCGCAGTGGAGAAGAAGGTGTGGCTGAACTCCGTCTTCTCCTGTGCATGCGGGAAGGAGTTGGGGATCGGCAAAACCTGGGTCAGCCCTCCCATTTCCTCAAGAACACCCAACCATTGCTGAGCATGCATGTTGTCGCGCGCGATCAGGTATTCGAGCATCCGCTTCATGCCGTGATCGTCAGTCATCTGGTGCAGGCGAGACGACAGACATGCATTGGCTACCTCGTTGGTCACGTTAGCGAACATGTCAGCCGCCACATTGCCGCTCGAGATCACCGACGAACCTTCGAAGGGATTGCCCTCGCTGTCCTGGCACGTGGCGCCGAGACCGGCCGACAGGTAGTGGCGTGGGCTCATGCCGCCCATCACCGCGGCGACCATGGGGTTGTCCAACGCCGCTTCCTCCTGGACGACCGCAGGCGAGCCCTCCAGGTTCAAGGCGATGGCGGTCGCCAGCATTTCGGCGTGCCCCATGTCTTCCGTGGCGGTTTCGAGCAAGAGGTCGCGGATTTTGGAAGGTCCACGGCTGTTGGCGGCCTGGAGCATGTAGGTCAGGATTACGCGGATTTCGCCCTCGAACCCACCGAGCGCCTGCTGCAGCATCTTGGCGAAGAGTGGGCTCGGCTCGTCCACGGTGACGGGGAACTGCAGCTTCTTGTCATGGTAATACATGGCTTAACCTTCCAAGCCGCACGCCGCTCAGAGGGAGCCGCCGCCGTCGTGGCGCCCGTTGCCGGTGACCTCCTTGGCGATCTGGTGCACGTAGGTATTCATGCGCTTGTTGATCGCGCTGGAGCTGGTTCCGTCCGCGTCGGGATCGACCATGCCGCTGTGAGTACCGCCGTTCTGAGCCACGCGCTGACGGCCGCCTTCCATCTCCTCGACCTGTGCGAAGGCCTGAGGAATGGGGGCGGCCAGCTGAGGTTCCTCGCCCATCGGACGAAGCTTCTCCACGGAGTACTGGCCCTTGCCGTCGAGGCTCGGGCCACTCGTCCAGCGGCCCTGCGGCGGCTCTATGCCGTCGATAGCGGTAGAGAAAAAGGTGTGACTGTACTTGGTCATTTCTTCAGTGTGAGGGAAAGAATTCGGGATCGGCAGTTGTTCCTTGTAGCCACCCAGTTCCTCGATAACCGCCAGCCATTGCTGCTGATGCATTACGTCGCGCGCGATCAGATAGGAGAACATATCCTTCATACCGGGATCGTCGGTCATCTCGTTCAGCCGGCAGGCAAGCGCGATCCCGGTCGACTCGGCATTGGTGTTGGAGAACATGTCGGCGGCTATATTGCCGCTCGACACCACCCACGAGCCGCTGAAGGGGTTGCCTTCGCTGTCCTGGCAGACCGCACCCATGCCGCCCGATAGGAAATGTCGCGGGCTCATGCCGCCCATCACCGCCGCGATCATCGGGTTGGCCTTGGCGGCGGCTTCCTGCACAGGCGGGGGCGAAGCGTCGAGGTTCAGCGCGATGGCGGTGGCGTACATCTCCACATGGCCGGCTTCTTCCGTCCCGGTCTCCAGCAGCATGTCGCGATACTTGGTCGGGCCGCGCGAGTTCCACGCCTGGAACAGGTACTGCAGCATTACCCGAATTTCGCCCTCGATGCCGCCGAGGCCTTGCTGCAGCATCTTGGCGTACATCGGGCTCGGCTTGTCGACCCGCACATGATATTGAGTTAGCTTGTCATGATAGAACATCGCTGCGCTCCTCAGATAACCCCAACAACCGCGAGAAAGACGGATTGTTGCGGGTCGGTCTGGAAATAACTCGCCATCATTTCAGAGATACAGGTTCGTCATTTGTTGGATTGGTTGGGGGATGATCATACGGTTCGTCACGCCGAACCTTGTCGAGTCGATCGCCCTCCGGAACTTCTGCAGCTTCCCAGCGCTTGCCGCGGGATATCTTGGGAGTACGCGGCATGGGCAAGACGCACCCACACGGGGTCGAGAGTACAGCAGCGGTGTTCCATCACCCGATCCACCCAATGGCGATCGCCTTTCCCGTGGCGTTGCTGATGGCGGCGCCTGCGGCCGACCTCGCAGCACGGGCGACGGACGACCCTTTCTGGCGGCGTGCGGGGCGCTGGCTTCTTCTCGGCGGCCTGGCCTCAGGGCTCGCCGCCTCCGCCATCGGCCTTATCGATTACGTGGCGATCAAGGAGGTCCGGCGGTTGCCGAGCGCCCACGTCCACGCAGGCGGTAACGTGCTCGCCATGGGACTTGCGGCCGTCAACCTCCTCCGTCGCTCCCCGGACGACAGTGAAGCTCCCGACGCGGTCGGCCTCAGCCTCTCCCTGGCGACGGTCGCGCTTCTGGGCGCTACGGCCTGGCTGGGGGGCGAGCTTTCCTATCGTCATAGGGTGGGCGTGATCGCCGAAGATAGCCCGACGGCGACCGAGGACGTCACCCGCCTCCTGGCGAACGTCGTCTGAATACCCATCAAGATGGTGCTGATCGATCTCGGCGCACCTACGGCATAGAACTCGATCTGCAGACCTTCTTGGCTTATCCGCAGAGCGCTTCCATCAGGCGCTCTTCGAAGCGGTCTTAGAGGCGGAGATCAGGCTCAGATGCGTGCTGAGCGCGATGTCGGCCAGCGTGATCGCGCCAATGACGCCGAGCGCCAGCCTCACCCGCTCGGGCTTCCCGGTAGCGCCTTTCAGCGCCGAGCCGAGCGCCAGGAGGTCGAGGGCGTCGCCGGCCACGCGCGCCCACATGAACTGGGGTCCGAGCGGGTTCTGCAGTATGCCGGTCTCACGCAAGCCGAATAGGCGCACCAGGGGCGCCATGCGCCTGTCCACGCCAAGCCATCCAAGAAGCGCACGCGGCGTAAGCAGTTCCGCCAAACCAAGGCCCCAGCTCACCCAGCCGAAACCTGCGGCAAGCGTACTGGCGATAGCGGGCTTGCCCCAGACGCGTTCCTTGAGCGATTCCATCTACAATCTCCCGTCGTTCTGATTGGAGAAGATAGCTTTAGACTCGATTGTTCCGACTACCGGGAAGGGTACTGCGCGTTGATTGTGGCCACTTCGAAGGAGCGAAGCTGCTTACACTCAGCTATATGTTGCACACCCTTTCCAATTGCGGGCGCCATTTGATCTTCTTACCTTGCGGATTTGAGTACCAGGAGTGGCGATGGTCTCCGCCGCTGCGCTTTGGTCAACAGGCGGTGCGGGTCGCGACTAGAAGATGCGCTGGCCCTGAAACCCGCTCGGCAATCTGCGTCATCCTATCTTAGGACGTAGCCGGCGGCCTCGAAGCGCTGCACTTGGCATTCATAACCTCTTAACCACCGGCCGCTCGCTGGGTGTGCTGCTGGCGGGAACAACAAGCGTTGTCAGAGTGCGATTGTTAAATTTGGCGCTCACGGCCAGCCGGCCACAAGAGCGCCCGCAACATCGGCCGCCTCAAAGCCGTGTCGGCCACGGCGCACGACCGGCCCAGCGCCGGCCTCCAGGCGCCCAGGGCTGCAAATTCGGACAGGGCGGTTCGGGGCTGATCGTCACCACAGCACCCTGGTGTGGTTGAGGGAAATCGCGGTGGCTGACGACAAGATGGTCCTGAGGCAACGATCCCTCGCCAGGTTTGGCGACTTCGCCTTGCGCAGCGACGACCTGGACGAGGTGCTGACAGAAGCGTGCCGTCTTGTCGCCGAAGCCTTGAACACCCGCCGAGCGAAGATCGTTGAAATCTCGGACGATGGAAGCGGCCTCTTCGTGCGGGCAGGCGTCGGGTGGGCGCCAGGTGTCGTGGGCCAGATCTGCGTGCCGGCGGCGGAACCTTCCTCCGAGACGTTCTCGATCAGCGCCGAACGGGCGATCATCTCTCGTGATGTTCGAAGAGACGAGCGCTTCGACCTTCCCGACTTCATGAAGAAGGCTGGGATCATCGCACTAGCGAACGTCCCGATCTTTCTTCCCGGTGGAAAAGCCTATGGCCTCCTGCAGGTAGACGATGACGAGCCACGCGACTTTGGTCATGAAGACTCCGAGTTCTTAAGCACCTACGCAGTGATACTTGGCCCCGTGATCGGCCGCCTCAAGATCGCTCATCAATTGCGGACGAGCGATGCCCGCTATCGTCAGATCGTGGAAGGCGTTCAGGACTTCGCCATCCTCACCTTCGACAAGGAGGGACGCTTCACGACCTGGAACGCAGGCGCAGAGCGATTGCTCGGTTTCACCGAAGCCGAGGCTCTTGGCCAGCGCACCGACCTCATCTTCACGGTCG
>CAXTRP010000003.1:0-8801 GCA_964246615.1 uncultured Caulobacteraceae bacterium
CAACTCGCACAGGCCGGCGTGCACATACGCGTCCGCGACGTGGAGTGGGCGCAATGGCTGGCGGACGTCTTCGGCCGCCACGACTTCCAGCTCACCATCGTCAGCCATGTGGAGCCGCTGGACTACGAGATCTATGGCCGCAACGACTACTACTTCGGCTACGACAGCCCCGCCGCCAAGGCGCTGCTGGCGCAGGCGGAGAGCGCCGCCGACCCCGCCCAACGCCTGCAGGCGCTGCAGGACCTGCAGCGCCGCATCGCCGACGACGCCGTCAACGTCTTCCTGTTCGAGTACCCCGCGCTCGGTGTCTGGACCACACGGCTCAGCGACATCTGGGCGCCCACGCCCGTAGCGGTGTTCGACTATGCGGCCGCACGCTTCGCGGGCGCGCCTGGCCGCAGCGATGGAACAGCCGGCGGGGGGCTGCGCCTGGCTCAGCTCATCGGCGCCGTCCTGGTCGTTCTGGCGGCCGTGGCTGCGGGGCGGGCGGCCGGACCCGCCTACCTTGCGGGCCGAGCCGTGGCGCTTGGGGCGACGCTGCTGGCGGCGAGCCTGATCGTCTTCGTGCTGGTGCAGGTGGCGCCGGGCGATCCCGCCCGCGCCATGATGGGCTTCAGCGCCGATCCCGCCTCCCTCCACGCCGTGCGGCTCGAGCTTGGACTGGAGGGTCCGGCCTGGCGACGCTATCTCGGCTGGCTGGCCGGGATGGCGCACGGCGACTTCGGGACCAGCTACACCTACCGTGTGCCCGTCGGCCCGCTGATCGCCGAACGGCTGGCGGTCTCCGCGCCCTTGGCCCTCTACGCGGTGGCGCTTTCGAGCGTGGCTGCGGTCGGCCTTGCGCTGGCTTCGGCCGGGAAGCCGGGGGGCTGGGCCGACCGGGGGCTTGGTGCGCTAAGCGGGCTGGGTCTGGCGACGCCCAACTTCTGGCTCGGCATGCTGCTCATCCTGGTGTTCGCAGAGGCCCTGCGCTGGGCCCCGGCCGGCGGCTTTCCGGGCTGGGCTGCGGGCCTTGGGCCAGCCCTGGGCGCGCTGACCCTGCCCGCCCTGGCGCTGGCGGCGCCCCAGGCCGCGGTGCTGGCGCGGGTGCTTCGGGGAGAGCTGATCTCGGCCCTCGATGCGGACTACGTCCTGGCGGCCCGGGCGCGGGGCCTCAGCCGTCTCGCCGTCCTGCTACGCCACGCCTTGCCGAACGCGCTGCCGCCAGCGCTGACGGTGCTGGGCCTGCAGCTTGGCTATCTGCTGGCGGGCGCGGTGATCGTGGAGACCCTGTTCTCCCTGCCGGGCCTCGGCCGGCTGGTGTTCCAGGCCATCGCCCAGCGGGACCTGATCGTGGTGCAGGCGGCGGTGCTAATCATGGTGACGGCGGTGGCCTGCGCCGGCTTCCTCGCCGACCTCGCCGGCGCAGCGCTCGACCCTCGCACCGCGAAGCGGCGGGGGGGAGCGCCGCCGTGACCGACAGCGTAGCCCCAGGCCGATCTAACCCGCCGCTGATCGCGGGCATGGCCCTTGTCGGCGCTGTGCTGGCGATCGCTGCGGTGTCTGTGGCGTGGACGCCCTATGCTCCGGCCAGCCTCGCCATCGCCGACCGCCTGCAACCGCCGTCCTTCTTCCATCTGTTCGGCACCGACGCCTACGGCCGCGACGTGGCCAGCCAGGTCATGGCGGGGTCGCGTGCGGCGCTGCTGGTGGCGGGAGCGTCGTGCGCGCTGGGTCTCGGGCTCGGCGTTCCGCTGGGGCTGACAGCCGCCGCGCGGCGGGGCTGGACGGAGGAGCTGGTGATGCGCAGCGCCGACCTGGCGTTCGCTTTCCCCGCCCTGCTCACCGCCGTGCTGCTCGCCGCCTGGCTCGGCCCTGGCGTGTGGGATGCGGCGGCGGCCATCGGCATATCGGCGGTGCCCGTGTTCGCCCGGGTTGCGCGCATCGGCGCGGTCAGGCTGTGGAGCCTGGACTTCACGCTCGCGGCGCGGGCGGCGGGCCGCGGCGGCCTGGGCGTGACGCTGGCGCACGTGCTGCCGAACCTTATGCCCACCCTGCTGGTCCAGGCGGCGCTGCAGCTGTCCCTGGCTGTCCTGGCGGAGGCGGGGCTGGCCTATATCGGCCTCAGCGCCCAGCCGCCGCAGCCGACCTGGGGACGCATGCTGGCCGACGCCCAGACCCTGTTCACCACCGCCCCCTGGCTCGCCCTCTTCCCCGGCCTGGCGATCGTCGCCAGCGTGGCCGGCTTCCAGCTGTTGGGCGAAGGCCTGCGGCGCCGGCTCGGCCCCGCATGACGCCGCGGCTGCAGGTGCGAGGCCTCAGCGTCGCGTTGGAGGGCCGGCGCGTCGTGGCCGGGCTGGATCTGGAGGTGGGGGCGGGCGAGATCGTCGGCCTGGTCGGACCCTCAGGCTCCGGCAAGTCGCTCACCGCCCGCGCCATCGCGGGCCTGGCGCCTCGCGGCGCCGAGGTGGGCGGGAGCGTGCGTCTCGACGGGCGCGAGCTGCTGGGGATGGACGAGCGGGCGCTCTGTGCAGTCCGTGGACGGGGCGTCGGCCTGGTGTTCCAGGAACCTTCCACCGCGCTCGATCCCGTCATGTCGATCGGCGAGCAGATGGCCGAGGGCTTGCGCCTGCACGATGGCGCTAGTCGCCGGGCGGCGCGGAAGACGGCTGCGGACTGGCTGGAACGGGTGGGACTGGACGCCGCGGCGGTCCCGCCCGGCCGGCGTCCGCACCAGCTCTCGGGCGGGCAGCGGCAGCGCGTGGCCATCGCCGCCGCCGTGGCGCTCCGCCCCGCCGTCTTGCTCGCCGACGAGCCCACAACCGCGCTCGACGCGGTGACCCAGGCGCAGATCGCCACACTTCTCGCCCGCCTCGCGAGGGAGGAAGCCATGTCGCTGCTGCTGATCAGCCACGACCTGGCGCTGGTGGCGAGCCTCGCCGATCGGCTGGTCGTGATCGAGAACGGCCGCGCTGTAGCGGCGGGGGGTGTAGCCGAGTTGCTGGCCGAACCCCATACCCAGGTACGCACACTTCGCCAGGCTGCGACTGCGCCGCCCACACGACCGGCCCGGGCTGGTGAAGGGCCGCCGGTGCTCCGGGCCGTCGGGCTGCGCCGCCTCTACGCCGCGTCTGACGGCTGGAGGCGGCTTCGGACTGCGGATGAAGCCGGCGTCCACGATGTCAGCCTGGTTCTCCACCGGGGGGAGCGGTTGGCGGTGGTGGGCCAGACCGGCGCCGGCAAGTCCACCCTGCTGCGGCTGATCCTGGGCCTTGAGCGGCCGGACGCCGGCCAGGTGTTCGTTGGCGAGGAGGCGTTCGCGCCGGCGCCGGCCGCCCGGCGCCGCTCGCTCCGCCGCCATATCCAGCCGGTGTTCCAGGACCCGGCCGGCAGCTTCGACCCTCTCTGGACCGTCCAGCGCATCGTCGCGGAGCCGCTCGGCCTGGCGCCGGCGCCGCTGAGCGCCGCCGAGGTCGCTGAGCGGGTCGGCGAGACCCTACGTCAGGTCGGTCTCGGCCCAGAGTACGCCGCGCGCCCGGCCCGCACCCTGTCCGGAGGCCAGCGCCAGCGCCTGGCGCTCGCGCGCGCCCTGGTCATCGAACCGGACATCCTGGTGCTGGACGAGGCGACCTCGGCGCTGGACCTGACCAGCCGAGGGGAAATCCTCGAGTTGCTGGCCGAGCTTGGCGAGCGGGTAGGCCTGGCGTGTTTGATCGTGACCCACGATCTGGCCGTGGTTCGAACCCTGGCCGACCGGGTGGCGGTGCTGCAGGCCGGCCGCATCGTGGAGACGGGCGCGGTGGAGGGCGTCTTCGCCGCGCCGCGCCATCCGCATACCCGCGCGCTGCTGGACGCCGCGCCCGATCTGGAGCGCGCCTTGGCCGGTCGGCCGCGTCGCGCCCGCCCTCAGCCGGCCGACTGACGCCCGGCCTCGAACGCGCCGCGGGCGATGGCGCGGGCCAGGCAGTCGGCGGCCGCGGAGCCGATGCGCGCCACCGCTGCGGGCCGGGAGCCGCCCAGCGACGCGACGCCCATCGCCGCATCGCCTCTCGCCGCCACGAACACGATGTCGCCGTCGAACGGCGTGTGCGCCGGACGGATGGCGCGCGCCATGCCGTCGTGGGCCATGATGGCCACCCGCTTGCACTCCGGCCCGTCCAGGGCGGCGGAGACGGCGATGACGCCGAGCGTGGTGTTGGCGCCCGGTCTGGCACGCGACTGCAGGCGGGAGAAGTCCGGCATGGGCTCGACGTGCGGGGAGAGGTCGGCAGGACGGCGGCCGCCGAACTCGCCGGCCAGCTCGAACGGCCAGGCCCAGGGCGTCTCGCCATCCGACATGACCACCGATCCGAGAGGGTTGACCGCCGCCAGCGCGCCAACGACCAGCCCGTCGCCCAGCTCCACCGACGCCGAGCCGAGGCCGCCTGGCAGCGCCCCCGCGCGCGCGCCACGCCCGGCTCCCACCTGCCCGAGCGCAAAATGCTGCGACGCCGCGGCCACCGCCTCGATCCCCAGCCGGCGGTAGGGCGGGTCCATTCCCCAGGCCTTGTCGCCCTGACCGAGGTCGTAGAGGATCGCCGCCGGGGTGATCGGGACCACCGGATCGATGGGGCTCAGCCTCAGTCCCTCGCCGGCCTGGGCCAGGGCCACGGTCACCCCGTCCGCCGCCGCCAGCCCATACACCGACCCGCCGCTGAGCACGATGGCGTGGGCGCTGCCGACCAGGTTCTCCAGCCCCAGCACGCTGACGTCACGCTCGCCGGGGCCGCCGCCGCGGATGTCCGCCGCCGCCGTCCAGCCGCCTGGCAACAGCACCACCGTGACGCCGGTCTGCGCCCGCTCGTCGGTGGCGTGACCGACCGACAGGCCGGCGACGTCGGTGATCAGGTTCAGCGGCCCCGGCCGGACCATGGCGCTCTCCCCGCTGGCGCAAGCTGCACGTGCTGCATAGGCTGGAGAGGTCCGAGGGGAAAGTGCGAGCCGCGGGAACGCCGTACCGGCGGCGCCGTTGGCAGACCATGAGAGCCCGCAACCAACGCCGCCGTCCCGCCCTGATCCTGGCCGCGTTCCTCGCCGGGCCGCTGGCGGGTTGCGCCGGCTACGGTCCCCTCGGCGAGCCGGCGCATGGGGTGGCGGGACTGAAGGCGGCGGAGCAGCAGCACGAGACGGCCAAGATCGGCAACGGTTTCACGCCCCGAGGCGGCGGTTCCGCGGTGGCGCCGTCAGGGCCGGACGGCAACCCAACGGTCGGCCCCACCGACACCATCGGGCCGCACTAGGCGCGCCCGATGACGGGTTTCATGTTCGCCACGGGGGTGGAGAACAGCGCCCCGATCGTGGCCGGGGGCAAGCGGCTGGACGAGTTTGCGGTTTGCGGACACTACGAGCGGTGGCGCGAGGACTTCGACTGCGTCCAGGAGATCGGCCTGCGCTTCCTGCGCTATGGCCCGCAGCTGTTCTCCACCTTTCGAGGCGAGGGGCGGTACGACTGGAGTTTCGCCGACGAGACGCTTGGCGAGCTGAAGCGACGCGGGATCACGCCGATCGCCGACCTTTGCCATTTCGGCGTGCCGGACTGGATTGGCGACTTCCAGAACCCCGACTTTCCCCGGCTGTTCGAGGGCTACGCCCGGGCGTTTGCGGAGCGCTATCCCTGGGTGCAGCTCTTCACGCCGGTGAACGAGATGTACATCTGCGCCAAGTTCTCCGCCATGACCGGCTGGTGGAACGAGCGTCTGACCGGCGACCGCTCCTTCGTCACGGCGCTGAAGCATATGGTGAAGGCGAACGTGCTGGCCATGCGCGCCATCCTGGAGGTTCGCCCCGACGCCATCTTCGTGCAGAGCGAATCGTCCGAGCATTACCACGCGGTGCTGCCAAGCGCCCTTGGACAGCAGGACTTCCACAACCGCCACCGTTTCCTGTCGCTCGACCTGAACTATGGCCACCCGGTGGATGCGGGCATGTACCAGTACCTGCTCGACAACGGCATGACGCGGGAGGAGTACGACTTCTTCCAGGCCAATACGACCAAGTCACGCTGCATCATCGGCAACGACTATTATCCCGCATCCGAGCAGTGGGTGCTGCCGGATGGCGGCCTGGAGAGCGCCCCGGACGTGCTGGGCTATAGCGAGATCACCCGCCAGTACTTCAACCGCTATCGCATCCCCGTCATGCACACCGAGACCAACTTCGCCGAATCGGGCGACGGCGCGGCGGTGCGGTGGCTCCGCAAGGAGTTCGCCAACGTGCTCCGCGTGCGCGAGGCGGGCGTGCCGATCGTGGGCTTCACCTGGTACTCGATCACCGACCAGGTGGACTGGGACCTGATGCTGCGCGAGGCGCGCGGCGTGGTGAACCCGCTCGGCCTGTTCGACCTCGACCGGAAGATCAGGCCGGTGGGCCAAGCATACAAGGAGCTGGTGGCGGCCTGGAGTGAGCTGACGCCCGTGCAGACGGACGTGCTGACGCTGGCGACGAGTTGATCCTCCCCTATTGGGGGAGGGGGACCAGCGAAGCTGGTGGAAGGGGCTGCGCCGAGGCGTCAAGCGTGGCGATCCCCCTCAGTCGCTCTGCGACAGCTCCCCCAGAAGGGGAGCATCTAGGCCGCTGGAACACTAGCCCTTGATCGGCTGCGCGACCCTGAGGTGCAGTTCCTTCAACTGCGGCTCGCTCACCGGCGACGGCGCCTGCATCATCAGGTCCTGGGCCTGCTGGTTCAGGGGAAAGGCGATGACCTCGCGGATGCTGGCTGCGCCGGCCAGCAGCATGACGATGCGATCCACTCCCGGCGCGATGCCGCCGTGGGGCGGTGCGCCGTAGCGGAAGGCGTTCAGCATGCCGCCGAAACGCGCCTCGACCTCGGACGCCGGGTAGCCGGCGACCTCGAACGCCTTCAGCATGATTTCGGGCTTGTGGTTCCGGATCGCGCCGGACGACAGTTCCACCCCGTTGCAGACGATGTCGTACTGGTAGGCCAGGATGTCGAGCGGGTCCTGCGTCTCCAGCGCCGACATCTCTCCTTGCGGCATGGAAAAGGGGTTGTGGGAGAAGTCGATCTTCTTCTCCTCTTCGTTCCACTCGTACATTGGGAAGTCGACGATCCAGCAGAACTTGAACTGGTCTTCGTCCACCAGCCCGAGGTCGGTCCCGACCTTGGTGCGCGCGAGCCCTGCGAACTTGTAGAAGGCGTCCGGCTCGCCCGCCGCGAAGAACACCGCATCGCCGGCCTTCAGCTGCAGTTGCGCGCGCAGCGCCTCAGTCCGCTCCGGGCCGAGGTTCTTGGCGACCGGCCCGGCCCCGCCTTCCTCCCCCTCGCGCCAGAAGACGTAGGCCAGACCGGGCTGGTCCTCGCCCTTGGCCCAGTCGTTCATGCGGTCGCAAAAAGCCCGCGATCCGCCGCCGGGTGCAGGGATCGCCCAGATCTGCGCCTTCGGGTTTTCCAGTATGCGGGCGAACACGCCAAAGCCGCCGCCACGAAAATGCTGCGAGACGTCCTGCATCTCGATCGGGTTGCGCAAGTCGGGCTTGTCGGACCCGTACTTCCTCACCGCTTCTCGGAAAGGAATGCGCGGAAAGGGCGAGGCGGTGACGCGCCTGTCGCCGCTGAACTCCTCGAACACGCCGCGCATCACCGGCTCGATGGCTGAGAACACGTCGTCCTGGGTGACGAAGCTCATCTCCACGTCGAGCTGGTAGAATTCGCCGGGCGAACGGTCGGCGCGAGCCGCCACGTCCCGGAAACAGGGCGCGATCTGAAAGTAGCGGTCGAAGCCTGCAACCATCAGCAACTGCTTGAACTGTTGGGGCGCCTGGGGCAGCGCGTAGAACTGGCCGGGATACAGCCGCGAGGGCACCAGATAGTCTCTCGCGCCCTCGGGCGACGACGCCGTGAGGATCGGCGTCTGGAACTCGGTGAAGCCCTGCTCCACCATCCGCTGGCGCAGGCTGGCGATCACCTTGGAGCGCAGGACGATCTTGGCATGCAGGCTGTCGCGGCGGAGGTCGAGATAGCGGTACTTCAGGCGCAGCTCTTCGGGATAATCCGGCTCGCCGAACACCGGCACGGGCAGCTCGGCCGCCTCCGACAAGACCTCGAAGGCCTTGACGCGAATCTCCACCTGACCCGTGGGCAGGCCGGCGTTTACGGTCTCGGGCGTGCGGGCGAGGACCTCCCCGTCGATCCTGACCACGCTCTCCGCCCGGGTGCGCTCGGCGGCGGCGAAGCCCGGCGTGGTGGGCGACAGCACCAGCTGGGTGACGCCGTAGTGGTCGCGCAGGTCGATGAACATGAGGCCGCCGTGATCGCGCTTTCGATGCACCCAGCCGGACAGACGTACCTCGCGGCCCTCGTCGCAAGCGCGCAGGGCGCCGCAGGTGTCGGAACGGTAGGCGTGCATGGTCGGGCTTTCAGCGGCCCCCGGGCTCTACGGCTCGATCAAGGGCTAGGGAAGACGAAGGCGCGGATGGGCCATGGCCCATCGGCGATGTCAAGCCAACCCCACCCCTGCGCCCAAGGCGCGCGTGACCCCCGGGCGCGCGTGACGCCCCGGCCCGGTTCTGCTAGCCTGAGAGGATGGCGGACATGGACTCTCGAGCGTGCAGCTACGCCTGAGCCTTGAGCGTGCGCCCGACCACGCCCGCAGCGCCTTCGTCGTTTCCGACTCCAACACCTCGGCCTCGCGCAGCCTGGAGGCGTGGCCGGACTGGCGCGGCGGCGCCCTGGCTCTCGTCGGGCCGCCAGGATCGGGCAAGACCCACCTCGCCGCCATCTGGGCCGAGCGGACGAACGCAAAGGTCGTCACGGCGGAGAGTTCGGA
>CAXTRP010000003.1:8811-18108 GCA_964246615.1 uncultured Caulobacteraceae bacterium
GATCGCCGGCGGAACGCCTATTCTGGTCGACGACGCCGATGGCGGCCTACCGGACGAGGCCCTGTTCCACCTGCTCAACAGCGCTACACGGCCCGGCGGCGGCTTGCTGCTCACCGCCCGATCGACGCCGCGGGAATGGCCTGCCCGGTTGCCCGACCTGCGATCGCGGCTGAACGCCCTGCCGGTCGCCGAACTGCAGGAGCCGGACGATACGGTTCTGGGCGCCATGCTGGACAAGTTCTTCCAGCAGCGGAACATCAAGCCAGGCGAGGAGCTTCTCGCTTACCTCGTGCGTCGGATCGAGCGGTCAGCCCAGAGCGCTCAAGCCGTCGTGGCGCGCCTGGATGAGGCGGCGGACGCCTCTCACCGTGGCGTGTCCCGCAGCCTCGCCCGCCTGGTGCTGGGCGATGAGCAAGCGTCGTTCGACGTCGACCTGGTCCATTGAGCGGCGCCGCCGTCATCACGAAAGGGCCGCCGCCGGCGGCGAAGTTATCCCGACCATGAGTGAAATCGTCCACCTCAAGCCCGAAGCGCCGCCTGCCCCGCCGCTGCCCAAGTCGGCGGAACCCAGGCTCGACATCGCACTTCTGAACTCCACCGAGCGGTTCTTCAACCGCGAGCTCTCCTGGCTGCGTTTCAACGAACGGGTGCTGGAAGAGAGCGAGAGCCGTCGCCATCCCTTGCTGGAGCGGCTGCGCTTCCTGTCCATCTCGGCCAGCAACCTGGACGAGTTCTACATGGTGCGTATCGCCGGTCTGAAGGGCCAGGTGCGCGAAGGCGTTCGGGTGGTGAGCCAGGATGGCCTGACCCCCACCGAGCAGCTCACCCGGGTCAGCGCCGCGGCCACCGAGCTGATGAGCGCCCAGAGCCGCATCTGGCGCACGCTCCGGGGCGAGTTGGCGCGCGAGCGGCTGCACGTGGTGGAGATGGGTGGCGTGACGGCGGCCGATCGTGAGGCGTTGGAGCAGATCTTCTCCAACCAGCTGTTCCCGGTGTTGACGCCGCTGGCCATCGACCCCGCCCACCCGTTCCCCTTCCTGCCGAACCTGGCCTTCGCCCTGGCGCTGAAGCTCAAGCGGGCCAGCGACGGCAAGAGCTTCTTCGCGCTGGTTCCCATGCCCAACCAGGTGCGGCGGTTCTGGCAGCTTCGCCACGGCGAAGCGCGCAAGTCGCTCAAGGCGGAACGCCGCTTCGTACCGCTGGAGACCATGGTGGCCCTGTTCCTGGACCGGCTGTTCCCGGAGTGCGAGATCCAGGGCCAGGGCCTGTTCCAGATCATCCGCGACAGCGACGTGGAGCTGGAGGAGGAGGCCGAAGACCTGGTGCGGGAGTTCGAGGCCCTGCTGCGCCAGCGCCGCCGGGGCTCTGTGGTCCGCATCGCGCTGGAAGCCGCCATGCCCCAGGAGCTGCAGGACCTGATCCTGCGCAACCTGCAGTGCCATCCCGAGGAGGTGGTGGTCACCGAGGGGCTGCTCGGCCTGTCGCAGCTGTCCGAGCTGATCCCCGCGGGGCGCGCCGACCTGAAGTTCACGCCCTACGAGCCGCGCTTCCCCGAGCGGGTCTTGGAACACGGCGGCGACTGCTTCGCGGCCATCACCGAGAAGGACATCCTGGTCCACCACCCCTACGAGAGCTTCGATGTGGTGGTGCAGTTCCTGCGCCAGGCCGCCGCCGACCCCAACGTCATGGCCATCAAGCAGACGCTCTATCGCACAAGCCACGACAGCCCCATCGTCGCCGCATTGATCGACGCCGCCGACCGGGGCAAGAACGTCACGGCGCTGGTGGAGATCAAGGCCCGCTTCGACGAGGCCAACAATTTGAAGTGGGCGCGCGACCTGGAGCGGGCCGGCGTCCACGTCGTCTTCGGGTTCATCGAGTACAAGACGCACGCCAAGATCAGCATCGTGGTCCGGCGCGAGGGCGAGGGCCTGCAGACCTACTGCCACTTCGGCACCGGCAACTACCATCCGATCACCGCGCGGATCTATACCGATTTGTCTTTGTTCACCTGCGATCCGGCGATGGCGCGCGACGCCAGCAAGGTGTTCAACTTCATCACCGGCTACGCCCGTCCTGACGGGCTTGAGAAGCTGGCCATTTCGCCCATCAGCCTGAAAGCCTCGCTGTTGCGCCAGATCACGGCGGAGGCGGAGAACGCCAAGGCCGGCAAGCCGGCGGTGATCTGGGCGAAGATGAACTCGCTGGTGGACCGCGAGATCATCGACGCCCTCTATGTCGCCAGCCAGGAGGGGGTGCGTATCGAGCTGGTGGTGCGCGGCATCTGCTGCCTGCGGCCGGGCGTTCCGGGCCTGTCGGAGAACATCCACGTGAAGAGCATCGTCGGCCGCTTCCTGGAACATGGCCGCATCGTCTGCTTCGCCAATGGCCACCCGATGCCGAGCGCCGACGCCAAGGTGTTCATCTCCTCGGCCGACTGGATGCCGCGCAACCTGGATCGGCGTATCGAAACCCTCGTACCCGTAGAGAACCCCACCGTGCACCAGCAGGTGTTGAACCAGATCATGGTGGCCAACCTGAACGACGAGGCCCAAACGTGGCTCCTGGGCTCCGACGGCGCCTACAAGCGCCACGACACCGCGGGTGTGCGCAAGCCGTTTTCGGCGCACGACTACTTCATGACCAACCCGAGCCTTTCGGGGCGCGGCAAGAACGGCAAGATACTGCCCCGCGCCTTCGACCACGTAGGGCCTCGACGGTAGAAGGGTCGTAAGCTGTGATCGATCGCCACCATCTCGTCATCCCGGCCGCAGCGAAGCGGCGAGGCGGGAGCCAGGGCCGGCGCACCGCCGTGGCCCTGGGTTCCGGATCGGCCACGCCGCCCGGGATGACAGGACGATGGTAAAGCGCTGCTCGTGACCTCCCCCGAGGAGCGCGCCAGCCGCGACGTGGCGGTGGTGGACGTGGGCTCCAACTCCGTACGCCTGGTGCTCTACCGGCTTGAGGGCCGGGCGATCTGGCAGGTCTACAACGAGAAGGTGTTGGCAGGCCTTGGCCGCAACCTTGGTCAGACGGGGCTGCTGGCGCCTGAGGGCGTCACCGCGGCCATGGCGGCGCTTCGCCGTTTCCGGGCGGTGCTGGACGGCGCAGCGCCAGCGGAAGTGTTCTGCGCCGCCACCGCCGCCGTACGCGAAGCCCTTGACGGAGGAGCCTTCGTGGAGCGGGTCAGGGCCGAGACCGGGCTGACCATCCGCGTCCTCTCCGGCGAGGAAGAGGCGCACTTCTCGGCGCTTGGCGTCATCGCAGGCCAGCCACAGGCGCAAGGCGTGGTGGGCGACCTGGGCGGTTCGAGCCTTGAGCTGGTGCGCATCGCCGATGGCCGGCCCGGGGCAGGGCGCACTCTACCGCTCGGCCCTTTCGCACTGGGTGCGCCCGGACCGATCGAGCCGCTTTCGCTCGGCCGCACCATCCGCGCAAGGCTGGCCACAGCCGGCCCCGCCTATGCAGCGTCGTGCCTGCATGCGGTCGGGGGCGCCTGGCGCAATATCGCCCTGATCCAAATGGACGCCACGCGCTATCCGCTGCGCATCGTGCATCAGTACGAAATGACGGGGCGCGAGGCGCTGGAGGCCGCGCGCTTTGTGGCGCAACAGTCTCGCGCCTCACTCGAGCGGATGCCGGGCGTCACCAAGAAGCGGGCCGAGACCCTGCCCTATGCCGCTTTGGTTCTTGAGGCGCTGGTGGAGACGCTGGGCTTCGAGCGGATCTCCTTTTCCGCCTTCGGTCTGCGGGAAGGGCTGCTGCTGGACGCCATCTCGCCCGACGTGCGTGGGCGCGATCCCCTGGTGGAGGGCTGCGCCGCCATCGGCGCACGCCAGGGCGCGGCCGAACACCTCGGACCGGTGCTGCAAGCATGGCTTGAGCCCCTGTGGAGCACGCTGGCGCCGCTGTTTGCGGACGGACGTGACGGCGTGCTGCTGGCGGCGGCGTGTCGGCTGGCGGACATGGGCGCGCGGCTCCATCCGGACCACCGCGCCGACCTGGCCTTCGACCAGGTGCTGCGTGCGCCAACGCCCGGCCAGACCCATGCAGAGCGCGCCTATCTCGCCACCGCCGTCCTCGCCCGCTTCAGCGCAAGCGCGCCGGCCAACCCCTGGATGGAGCGGCTGCTCTCGCCGGAGCGGGTCCGGCGGGGGCGTGCGCTGGGCGCCGCCATCCGGCTCGGCTGCGACCTGTCGGGGCGCAGCGCCACCCTGCTGTTCCAGTCGCGCCTGAGCCTGGACGCGCGGGGCCTGCTGTTGAGCGTGGACCACGACGCCCAGGACCTGACGCTCGGCGAACAGACCAAAAAGCGCCTCGCCAGCTTGGCCGGGGTGCTCCAGACCGAACATCGGATCGAGGTGCGGTAGGTCCGTCTTGAGCGGACCCGCGGTCAGTGTGGGAAGACCGGGGGGGCAGGCGGACGGGGGGGCGCGGGCGGACGGAAGATCACCGCGCGGCTGTTCGTGGAATGGCAACCCCCGCCGTGCAGGCCTGCCGGCAGGCGAACTCGGGGATCGGTGCAGGCGTCGTCGAGCTGGTCCTGGGTCAGGCCATGCACCCCCGACCAGTCGGTCCCGCGCATGTCGGTCCCGGTCAGCTCGGCGTTGTGGAAATCGGCGCCCGTCAAGTCTGCGCCGCCGAACGCGACGCCTTGCAGCTCCGCCTCGCGGAAGCTGGCGTGCTGGAAGCGACCGCCCTTGAGGACCGCACCCTGCATTTCCGCCGAGGTGAAGTCCGCGTTCTCCGCCGACGCGCCCGAGAAGTTCGCGCCCTGCAGCTCTGCGCCCTTCAGCTGCGCCCCGTTCAGGTTGGCGCGGGCGAACACCGCGCCCTGCCCTTCCAGGCCGCTCATCAGCGCGTTGTTGAAGAAACAGCCCTCGAAGTCGGAGCCCGGCACCCTGGCGCCCTGGAGGTTCGCCCGGGTGAAATCCGACCAGGAGAAGTCGGAGCCGATCACCGAAGCGCCGCGCAAGTCCGCGCCGACGAGGGCGGAGTGGTCGAAGTCGGCGCCGGCGAAGCTCGCGCCCACCAGCTGGCGACCCGAAAACTGGCAGCGCTGGCACGATCCGCCGAGCGCCACGCGCCGCGCCACGTCACCGCCGAATGCAGCGCTAACGCTCACGCCGCCCAGAAGGGCCAAAGCAGAGAGAAAGACTAGGCTGAACTGACGCATGATCTAGAACTCCCAGGCTAGCAGAGCCGGCCGTCGAAACTAGATGTGAGGCCAGCAGCGCCCAGGCGCCACTTAATTCGAGGTAATGCGAGACGTCAGCGTCAGCGGCAGGGCGCCAGGTGCAGACCCGGCGGAGCTGTGGTCGCCGCATCGCCGCAGGCCTGGGCGAGCTGCGCCTGGGTCAGCCCGGTCGCCCGGTCCATCTCCGCGCCGGAAAAGTTCGCACCGGCCAGGTGCGCCCCGCGAAAGTTGGCGCCCTGCAGGTAGGTCCCCACCAGGCTGGCGTTCACAAGATTGGCGCCAGCGAAGTTGGAGCCGCCCAACACCGCGCCGTAGGCGTTGATATCGCGAAGGTCTGAACCGGCGAAGTCTGAGTGGGTGATCTCGGCGGTGGAGAGATCGGCCTGACGCAGGCGCGCCCCCGCGAAGCTCCGGCCCTTCATCTGCACGTTGGAGAAATCGGCTTGGAACAGGTTGCAGCGCGGGCAGCTGGCGCCGGCGCGGGCATGCTCGATCTGCACCGGGTTCTGGGCGGAAGCAGGCGAGACGGCAAGCGGCAGGACCGCAAGGGCCGCCGACGCTGCGAGACGAACGAAGGCTTGCTGTTTCATCTTGGCGCAGGTCCACGCGTGAGGGCGGTTCGACCTGTACCCGTGCAAGCTTAAGGCCGCGTTCCCCTCGAACCCCGCCGGTGCATCTATAGCGCGTGCAGCCGCACCGGCAGGGTCTTGTAGCCGCGCACGAAGCTGGAGAAGACTCGGGTCGGCTCGCCCACCACCTCGATGTGGCTGAACCGTTTGAGGATCTCCTCCCAGATGATCTTAAGCTGGAGCTCGGCCAAACGATTGCCGACGCAGCGATGGATGCCGAAGCCGAAGGCGAGATGCTGGCGAACCCGCGGCCGCCCGATCCAGAAGTCGTTCGGATGCTCGATCACCTCATCGTCGCGGTTGCCGGAGACGTACCACATGATCACCTTGTCGCCGGCGCGGATGGTCTTGCCGCCGATCTCGACATCGCGCCTGGCCATGCGGCGCATGTGGGCCAACGGCGTCTGCCAGCGCAGCGTCTCCGACACCATGGCGGGGATCAGCGCGCGATCGGCCTTCAGTAGGTCGAACTGGTCCGGGTTCTGGTTCAGCGCCAGCACGCTGCCGGTGATCGTGTTGCGCGTGGTGTCGTTGCCGCCGACGATCAGCAGCAGCAGGTTTCCGAGATACTCCATCTGATCCATGTTCCGGGTCGACTCGCCGTGGGCCAGCATGGAGATCAAGTCTGGCTTGGGCGGGGCGTTCACCCGCTCGTTCCACAGCTTCATGAAGTAGCCGACGCATTCCATAAGCTCGGCCCGGCGGGCTTCCTCGCTTTCCACCAGGCCGCTGTCGGGGTTGGCGGTGGCCACGTCGGACCAGCGGGTCAGCTTGCGCCGGTCGGCTTGTGGAAAGTCGAACAGGTTGGCCAGCGTCATGCTGGTCAGCTCGATGGAGACCTTGTCGACCCAGTCGATCTCCTCGCCCATGGGTAGGGCGTCCAGAATCTGGCCCGCTCGCTCTCGGATCAGCGGCTCCATGGCCTGCAGGTTCGGGCCGGCCACGATAGGGCTGACCACCTTGCGCTGCTGGTCGTGCTTGGGGGGATCCATGGCGATGAACATCGGCATGACGAAGTCGTCGTCCGGCTCGGCGATGGTGATCGCGGGCTTGGAGGAGAAGGTCTCGTGGTCGGTGTCCACCGCCATGATGTCGTTGTACCGGGTCACCGACCAATAGGGCCCGAACTCGTGTTCAGCGGTGAAGTGGACGGGGTCCTCCCTGCGCAGCCGCTCGAAATAGCCAAGCTCACGGTTCTGCTCGAAAGCAGCCGGGCGCGCAGGATTGAGCTCCCCGAGGGGAAGGCTGTAGGGATCGGGCACGGTTGCGGCGAAGTCGTGAGTTCCGTCGGCCATGATGTCCTCCAGAAGGTCCAGGTCTCGCTACGGTTCAGACAAAGCGTTGGTTGCCCTAAACGTCAACCTAGCGCGGCGCTTGATCCTTGTCTTGAGCTTTCAATCCTGGGCTATCGCGCCAGCGGCAGGGGCTCAGGGCTGCTTGACGGTGGCGAGAAAGGCGATGAGGTCGGCGCGCGTCTTGGCGTCCCCTACCGCGATCGGCATGGCGGTGCCGGGGACCAGCTTGGACGGGCCTGCGAGGAAGCGGTCGAGGTTGGCAGGCGTCCAGACCAGCTTGGAGGCCGTCAGCGCACTGGTGTAGCTGAAGCCGGGCGCCGACGCCGCCTTGCGCCCGACCACGCCTGCGAGCGGCGGCCCCTGACCGGCCTCTCCCTCGTCCGCGCCGGCGCTGTGGCAGAGGCCGCAGCGCGCCGCGAACACCTGCTTGCCATGCGCGGCGTCTCCCGCCAGCGGCGCAGCTGTCGCTTGGCCGGCCAAAACAAGAAGGCCGATCAGGGTCACAGCGCCAGCGCGAACGTCCATGCGATCCTCCAGCCACCATCAGCGTTTCCCAAGTGCGGCAGCCCAGGCGGGTTGGCAAGGGAACAGCGATGAGCACAGGCAGCCGACGGTTCGTCTTCCCGACCCGCTCCAGGGCCGCGACCGCCATCCTCGCAGCGTTGGCGTCGAGCGGGGCGCTCGTCCCCGCGCCTGGCCTGGCCCGGCAGAGCGCCGCGGTGCGCACCGGCCATGCCGCCTTCGGAGACTGGCGCTCGGACGCTCCGGGCGTGTGGCGGCGCATCACCGTGCAGGACCTTCCTCCACCGTTCGCCACGCCCTCGGCCGGCAACGGTTCGAGCGTGGCGGCTCGGCCCAAGGACGCGGCGCCGAAGACGCTCCAGGGTTTCTCCGCCCAGCTGTTCGCGTCGGGGCTGGCCGGCGCGCGGCTGATGCGAGTGGCGCCCAACGGCGACGTGTTCCTGAGCCAGGGCGATGCGGGGCGGATCACGGTGTTGCGGGCCAGCCCCGGCGCGGCGAAGCCTTCCCAGGTCTCGCCCTTCGCCGAGGGCCTGGACCAGCCCTTCGGCATCGCCTTCTACCCCGCCGAACACCCCAAGTGGGTCTATGTCGCCGAGACCAACGCGGTGGTCCGCTTCCCCTATGCCGAGGGCGACCTGAAGGCGCGGGGACCGGCGCAGACGATCGTGCCGCAGCTGACCGAAAGCGAGGGCGGCCATTGGACCCGCGACATCGGCTTCTCGCCGGATGGGCGGCGCATGTACGTCTCGGTGGGCTCGGCGTCCAACGTGGGCCAGGAAATGGCCAAGAAGAGCGTAGCCGACGCCCGCGCCTACGACGCATCCCATGCTCCAGGCGCAAGCTGGGGCGCGGAAACCGACCGGGCGGATGTGCTGCAGTTCGATCCCGAGGGCCGCGGGCGAAAGATATACGCGGCGGGCATCCGCAACTGCGTGGCCCTGACGCTCGCTCCCGCCTCCGACCAGATCTGGTGCGCGGTGAACGAGCGCGACGGGCTCGGCGACAACCTCGTGCCCGACTATGTCACCCGGGTGAAGCCGGGCGGCTTCTACGGCTGGCCGTGGTGGTACATGGGCGGCCATGAGGATCCGCGCCTGAAGGGTCAGCGCCCCGACCTCTCCGGGGAGGTGCAGACGCCCGACGTGCCGCTGCAGGCGCATTCCGCGGCGCTGGGGCTGGCCTTCTATCCCAAGGACGCGAGCGGATCGGCGAGCTTCCCTACGGAGTACGCCGGCGACGCCTTCGTGGCGCTGCACGGCTCCTGGAACCGGACGCTGCGCACCGGCTACAAGGTGGTGCGGCTGAAGCTGAAGGATGGCGTTCCCACTGGCGCCTATGAGGACTTCCTCACCGGCTTCGTGCTCGACGACAAACGGGTCTGGGGCCGTCCCGTCGGCGTGGCGGTGACCAGGGACGGCGCCCTGCTGGTCAGCGAGGATGGGAACGGGACCGTCTGGCGCGTGACGCCGACGCGAAAGCCTTAGACCGAGGCGAAAGAGGCCGCCTTTCGCGCCTCTTGAGACAGGGGCGACCCCGAGCCGTGCCGCCTCAGAGCAGCTCCGCGAGCGTCACCGGGCGATAGTCGCGTGCATCCACGCCCACGTCGAACTGCCGCTTTAGGGGCTTCAGCCGCCCGTGGCTATGGCCATGCAGG
>CAXTRP010000003.1:18118-25778 GCA_964246615.1 uncultured Caulobacteraceae bacterium
CCTTGTGCATGCCGTTCCAGCTGCGGAACGGATAGTGGCACAGGACCGCCGCGGTCCCGTCCACGACGATCTCGGCGTACGGACCCACCGACGCCCAGTCCAGGCAGGCGACCGCGGGGGGATCGTTGTTGCCCAGGACCAGGTGCTTGCGCCCGTTCAGCCGGGGCGCAAGTTCGGCTGCGGCCTTGGCGGTGCGGGCGAAATCGCCGAGGTGCCAGACCTCGTCTTCAGGACGGACCGCCGCATTCCACCGGGCGACCAACGCCGCGTCCATCTCCCCCGTCGACCCGAACGGCCGGGGATAGAGGTTCAGCACCCGGTGGTCGGCGAAATGGGTGTCGCTGGTGAAGAAGACGGTCACCTCAGCCGCCTCGTTCGGACCCGCTCTAAGCAGCCGACCCCATGATGTTGCGCCGGTCCTGCGCGATCGCCTGATAACGAACCGGCGGCGTGATCCCCAGCCGGGCCTGGGCGGTCTCGACCGGCTCCGCCAGGATGGTGTGGTAGTCCTCGGCCAGCAGCCACTTGGCCTTGCGCCCACGCCGGTAGCCCTCCCAGATGGCCGCCACATGCTCGCGGCCGCCACCGAACTTGCGGGCGTTCAGCGCCGCGCCGCCGGCGATCAGGGCCCAGCCCAGCCCACGGGTCTGGGCGTAGGAGAAGGCCACAAGGCTCGACTCGCCCAGGCTGTCGCGACCGTAACCGCTCAGGATGTGCCAGAGGTCGTGCACGTCGCGGATGCGCCGCCCGAACCAGGCGTAGGGGTGCTTCATCTCCAGCTTGCTGAGGTCCAAACCCCGGCGGCTCTCCTGCGCCAAGCCCTCGGCGGAAAGGCCTTCGGCGGTGCGCCAGGCCAGATACTCCGCACCCACCGAGCCACGGGGATAGTTCGCCATCGCCGTGTCGTCGTCCAGATGGTCGATCAGTTCTTCACGCTCATAGGCCAGCCTGCCCCCCTTGGCCGAACGCAGCATCCGCTGGTAGCCCTGCGCGGTGGAGCGCCCATTCAGCGCGCGCATGATCTCAAACACCTGGGCGGTGTCCTCCTTGTCGCGCAGCAAGGCGCGGAAGGCCCGCAGCGCGCGCGGGAAATCGAGCCTGGTGCTCGGCGGCTTGTAGATCGGCGCGGCGGCAGCCGCCTGGCCGGCCGGCGGAAAGCTCGGGTTCGCGGTGAGATCGCTCATGGCTGTCGCGCTCCCTGTCGTCCAAGTCACTCACGCCGTTATCGGCAAGTTAGTTGACCACGGTGTAAATATAGCGGCTTCGATCGCATCTGGCGAGGCTCTGGCGAGCCTTGGCCGGCCCGTCTCGCCCTTCCAGTCCCGCCTTTCAAACGCCTCGTCAGCTGTTCGGCTATCGCGCCCCGACCGCCGACCGCCTAAAAGGCGCGCCATGACGTCTTCGAGGACGGACCTGTCCGTCGAGCGTGCGACCGCCGCGACGCTCACCTCACTTCCCGCGCCCGCCATCCGGTCCGGCCCTGCGTTGGCCGGCAAGGCGCGCGCGCCCTGGAGCGAGGTGATCCTGCTGGCAAGCGTCAGCATGTTCGGCTCGGTGGCCATGGACATGTACCTGCCTGCCCTGCCGGCCATGAGCGCGAACCTGCACGCATCGGCGGCATCGGCCCAGGCGACGATATCGACCTTCCTGTTGGGCCTGGCTTGCGGGCAGCTGGTGCTCGGGCCGCTGTCCGATCGGCTGGGACGCCGCCTGCCGCTGCTCGGCGGCGCGGCTGTGTTCTGCCTGGCGAGCGGGCTGTGCGCCATCTCCACCAACGTCTGGGCGTTGATCGGCGCACGGCTGCTGCAGGCGCTGGGCGCGTGCACAGGCTCTGTGATCGCCCGGGCGGTGGTGCGCGACCGCTATCGCGACCATGAGGTGCTCCACGTCCTGTCGCTGCTCAGCCTGGTGTTCGGTGTGGCGCCGGTAGTTGCGCCGCTCGTAGGCGGCTGGGTGCTGGCTGTGTCGGACTGGCGCTGGATCTTCGGCGTCCAGGCGCTGTTCGGCCTGGCTGTGGCCGGGGTGGCCTATGGGCGCCTGCCGGAGAGCCGGTCGGAGGCGACGCGGCTGCGGGCGCAGGCGGAGAACAGTGTGGCGAGCTACCTGGCGCTGCTGCGTCAGCCTCTGCTCGTAGGCTACCTGTTGACCGGCGGCTGCTCGGGGGCGGCGCTGTTCGCCTACATCACGTCGGCCCCGCGCATGGTGATTGGCGAGCTGCACATCGCCCCAACCCACTTCGGCTGGGTGTTCGGGGTCAATGCGATAGGCATGATCGGCTGTAACCAGATCAACGCCCGGCTGGCGCGACGCATCCCCGGCGACACCCTGGTGAAGGCGGCGCTGACCGTGGCTCTCGCGGCGGGCGTCGTCCTGGCGTTCTGCGCCGCAACCGGTTGGGGCGGGCCGTGGGGCGTCCTGGCTCCGCTGTTCCTGGTCATCTCCGGCCTGGGGTTCAGCCAGCCCAACACCTCCACCTCGGCCCTCGCCGTCGACACCCACCGGGCCGGGGCGACGGCGGCGCTGGTGGGGACGGCCTTCTTCGGCATCGGCAGTCTGGCCGGCGTCCTGACCAGCATGATCCCTGGGCGGCCGTCGGAAGCCATGGCGATCGTCATCGTGGCCACTTTGGTCCTGTCGCTCACCAGCTACCGCCTGCTCGTCACGCCCCAGCTGCGTCGCCTGGGATGAAGGACCTCGCCCACCCGGGGAACCCGTGGATGGAGACCTTCCTGATCTTGCTGGCGACGGCGGTCATGATGTCACCGGCGCTTGGCCGGGCGCAGACGGCTGCCCCGACGCCGCCACACGCCTCGCCGGTCGCGGTGACGCCCCACGCCACCCTGGTCGTCCCGACGCCCAACACACCCATGGCGCCTGCGCCGCCCGCGCCAGGGGCGGGCTTCACTCCTGCGTCGGCGCCCGCGGGGAACATGATGGGCGCTGCAGAGGCCCCCGTCGCCACCGGGATCGCCGTTGTGACAGCCGCCCCTGCCGCGGCCCTGCCTGGGGCCGCGCCGGTTCTCGCGCCCACGATCGCCCAGGCCCCGCTTCAGACGGTGAGCCACACCCTGGATCAGGTGCGCCTGCAGGCCGCCCATGACCAGAGCGACGACAGTCTGTCGAAGCTCCGGCAGGAGGCCGCCGGCGCTCAGGCGTCGGCCGACCACCTGAGCGCCGCCGAAGCCAAGGAGCTGGGCGGCCTGGATGCACGCCTGAAGCGCCTGTCCACCTCCAAGGGCGCGCCTCGACCTCACTTGGACCCCGCCCAGCTGAAGGAGCGCGCCGCCCTGCTTGCAAGACGCGGCGAACTGACCGGGCAGATCAAGGCGGCCCAGCAGGAAGGCGCGGCGGCTAGCGAGACCTACAACGACATCTCCAACCGCCGGCGTAGCGCCTTCGATGCAAGGGTGTTCCAGCGCACCGCCTCGCCGCTGGAGGCCGGGTTCTGGACCTCGCTTCTCGCCTCGATCCAGCCCGACGCCGAGCGGCTCGGACAGTTGTTCGACTCGGCGCTGTCGACGGTGACGTCTGCGTCCGAGCCGAAGGGGGCGCTCAGCATCGCCGTGGCCCTGGCGCTGGCGCTGCTCCTGTTGTTACCCGTTCGAAGGACGCTGCGCCGCTTCAGCCAGCGACGCTTCGCAGCGGCGGCGTCGACGGACGGCTTCAGCCGATCCGCGTATGCGGTGGGCGCCGTGCTGATCGACACCGCCCTGCCAGGCGCTGCAGCCATCATCGTCGACCTGGGCCTCACCTGGGGCGATCTGGTGTCGGACAAGGTGGAAGCCGTGGTCCGCGCCCTGGTGATCGCGGTGTTCTGGGGCGCAGCGGTGGTGGCCCTGACCCGCCAGCTGGCCGGCAGTTCCAAAAACCGGCTGCTGCCCGTGTCCGAGCGGCTGGCGGCCCGTATGCGCGCCCTGCCCTGGCTGGTGGCGCTGATCACCGGCTCGGGCTTCCTGCTCAGCCAGATCAACAAGGTGGTGGGTGCGAGCCTGGCGGCCACCATCGCCGCGAATTGCGTGATCTCGCTGGCCTATGCGGGCGTCGCAAGCCTGGTTCTGCTGGCGCTTAGCGGCGACAGCGATGCCGAGACTGCGGCGGAGGAGGCCGGCAAGCCCGGCCGCGCCCTGCTTTCGCTGGTGTTGAGCGCTGCGATCCTGGTGACGGTGGGCGCGGTGTTCGCCGGCTTCACCACCTTCGCCGCGCTGGTCTCCAACCAGATCTTCTGGGTGAGCACGCTGGTGGCGCTCACCTACCTCGTGCTGCGCTTCACCGACGACGCGGTGGCCGAGCTGTTCAAGCCGCAGGGCTGGGTCGGCCGCATGTTCATCGCCATCCTGAACCTGCGGGTATCGGTGGTGGACCAGCTGGGGGTGCTTACCTCGGCCCTGCTGCAGATCCTGATCGTGCTGGGCGCGCTCAGCCTCGGGCTCACCCCGTTTGGGCGAAGCGGGGACTTGCTGTCGGCCCATGTCGGCCATCTCGGCGAGGTCGTTCACCTGGGGTCGGTGACCATATCCCCGCGCTCGGTAGGGGCGGCGCTGGCGAGCCTGCTGGTCGGCCTGGGCCTTGTGCACCTGGTGGAACGCTGGGCGAACCGCCGCTTCCTGCCGGTCACCGACTGGGACGTGGGCGTGCGCAACTCCGTCGCCACAGGCGTGCGCTACCTGGGCGTCGGCGCCACGGTGCTCTGGGCGCTGGCGGCAGCGGGGCTCGGCTTCAAGCAGATCGCGCTAGTGGCCAGCGCCCTGTCGGTCGGCATCGGCTTCGGGCTGCAGATCGTGCAGAACTTCGTATCAGGCCTGATCCTGCTGGTGGAGCGACCGGTCAAGGTGGGCGACTGGGTCAACGTCGGAGGCGTGGAGGGCGACGTGAAGCGCATTCGTGTGCGCGCCACCGAAATCCAGACCTTCGACCGTACCACCCTGATCGTGCCCAACTCCGATCTGATCACCAAGTCGGTGCAGAACAAGACCTTGGGCGACCCCCGGGGGCGCGTACAGCTGCAGCTGACCATCGGGGCCGCCGCGGACGCCGCCCGCGCCATCGGCGTCATCGAAGGCGTGCTGAAGGCGGACGCAGACGTCCTGGACGACCCGAAGCCGAACGTGTTCATCGACTCGCTGACCGACGGCGGCTCGGTGAAGTTCAACTGCTTCGCCTACGTCGCCTCGCCTCGGGACGCCTATGGCGTGCGCAGCCGCCTCTATGGGGAACTGATCACAGGGCTAGCCGACGCCAAGATCGGCTTCGTCGGCGGCCCGTCGATGGTGATCATGGAGCCAGGTCCCGACCTGAAGGCGCTGATCGACGAGGTGGCCGCGAAGCGAGAAGCAGGCGCATCGGCGCCCTCGTCCGAAAGCAAGGGCGCTCAGGGCGGGTCCTAGCGCCGCCCCGTCCCGGCCTTCGCCCGTACTCCCCATTGCGTGGGGGAGATGAGGGAGCCGGCTTGCGCTGGAAGACCCGTGGAGCGACGCCTCACGGCCGCTTGCCCCGCACGAGCGCCTCCGGATGGCGCCCCAGATAGTCCGCCAGGGAGCGGATGGAGCGGGCGGCCTCGGTGACCTGGCCGACGGCCGCGGCCAGGTTGGCGTCCTGCCCCGCGCCGTCGCCGCCCATCAGCGCGTTGGCGTTGGCGGCCACGCCCTGCAACTGGTCGGCGGTCTGCTGCAGCTTCGTCACCAAGGGTCCGACCTGGGGCTGCACCTGCCGGGTGATCTGGTCCACCGAGGTCAGGCTGCTGTCCAGCTTGCGCAGGCTGTCGGCCAGTTCCGGGGACGAGACCAGCTGGTTCAGGTGCGAGGTGATCTGGCGCACGTCCTGGCCGATGGCCTGGATCGGGATCGTGTTCACCTTGTCCAGCAGGGCGTTCACCTTGTCGGCGGCGTCGTTCAGGCCTCCCGATTTCGAGGTGGGGATCTCGGGCGTGTCGCCGCCTGAGAGCGTCGCCTGCGGCGCGCCGGACGCATGCTGCAGGATCAGGATCGCCGAACCGATCAGGGGCGGATACTGGCCCATCTGCAGCCGGTAGCCGCCGCGGATCAGGTTGCGCAGGGTGTCGTCGGTGAGCGACCGCATGTCGCCGGCCGAGCCCAGCCCAAGGTTCGCCGGCTCGATCTCCAGGGTGAGTTCGGTCAGCGGCGCGGTCGCACCCTTCGGAATGGAGACCCGGCTCTCCAGCACCCGACCGATGCGCATTCCGCTGAGCCAGACCGGGGCGTCCACTTGGGGCCTCTGGGTCGCCCCTTGGAACACCGCCCGGTAGCGGACCTGGGGACCCCGGGGCTGGTCGGAGGCCTGGAACTCGTTGGGATAGAAGCCGAAGCGGGTCCCGGCCGGGCTCTGCGACTGGCCCTCCGACGCCAGCGGCGTGTCGAACTCGATGCCGCCGGTGATCACCGAGCTGCCGGGACCCAACGAGGCGTCCAGGTGCCCGGCGCTCAGCGCCACGTCGGCGGCGTTGGCGGAGAAGAACAGCGTGCCCGGATGCACGAGCCGATCGAACGGCGCATTGACGAAGATGATCAGGCGCAGGGTCTGAGCTCCCCCCACCTCGACCCGGGTCACCCGACCGACCTGCAGCCCGTGGTAATAGACGCCGGAACCCTCGCGGGTGGAGCCGATCTGGGCGCCGTCCAGGTTGTAGAGCGAGCCAGCGGTGTCCGGAGGGACGACCGGCGGCTGGATCAGTCCGACGAAGCGATGCATCGGCGCGCCCGTTCCCGGCGAGACCCCGATGCTGACGCCTGAGATCGCGGCGCGCAGCGAGTCCAGGTTGGTGAGGCTCGGCTCCGCGCCGATCAGCCAGAACTTGGCGCCGGCGCGCATGCGGCTGTTGGCTCGCCGGTCGAGACGCAGCGTCATCTCCACGTCCCGGGCGTTTTCGGCGATGCGGATGGCGCGCACATGGCCAACGGTGACGCCCTTGTAGACGACAGGCGTATCGCCGGCCCTTGCGCCGCCGGAGGTCTTGAAGGTGACCAACACGTCGACGCCCTGGTTCACCAGCGCCTGCAGGCCGAGGTAGGCCACCACCAGAAGCGCGGCCAGCGGGATGGCCCACACCACGCCTGGCCAGCGTCCGCGCCTGGCCACCGCTTCGGTGTGGAGGCGGCGAGGGACCGGCGTTTCCGGCGGGCTGTCGCTCAAGGGCTCGTCTCCGCTACGTCCCACATCAGCCGCGGGTCGAAACACTTGGAAGCGACCACCGTCAAGATGACCACGCCCGTGAAGAAGGGGGCGGCCGCCTCGGCCCGGCCGGTCAGCAGCGCATTGTAATGCACCACCGGGATGAAGGACGCGATGACCAGCGGGTCCACCATGGACCAGCGACCGATCTCCTCGACCAGCTGGTACACCCGCGTCTTCAGCACCAGCCGCTTCCTGGAATGGGCGCGCACGGAGTGGATGAACCAGGCGAGCGCGGTGAGCTTCAGCACCGGGATCAGGAAGCTGGCCAGAAACACCAGGGCCGCCAACGCATACAGGCGCGCCGCCAGCAGGTCGCGCACGCCGCCGATGATGTTGTAGGCGGTGGGCTGCAGGTTGATCGGGATGGTGGCGAACGGCAGGATGTTGGCCGGAGCGTAGAAGATGGCGGCGGCCAGGATGAAGGCGCTGGCTCGCCCCACAGCATTGATCTTGCGGGTGCGCAGCCTTTCTC
>CAXTRP010000003.1:25788-27654 GCA_964246615.1 uncultured Caulobacteraceae bacterium
AGCGCGGGCAGTGACGCCGGGCAGCGCCGTAGGGAACGAGCAGCTCGCAGGCCTCGCAGCTGACCGTGCGTTGCTCGACCTCGACCGGCGGCTGGAGCATGATGTGCCGCCACACCGCCTTCTTGTCCAAGGTGGCCCGGCTCAGCAGGGTGAGCAGCCCCGCCGCCATGAAGCACAGCGCTCCCGGCCCGATGGTCACGCTGACGGTGGAGGCGAGCCTCGCATAGGTGATCAGGAACGCCACCAGGAAGACGTCGGCCATGGCCCAGGTCTGCAGGGCGTTGCTCAGGCGGAACATGCGCCCGAGCCAAGCCGGCCGGGCGCCGATCCGCACCGCGCCCAGCACGATGGTGAGCAGGGTGAACCGCACGACCGGCGCCACCACCACGAACAGGCCGATGACGAGCCCGAGCGCCGGCCACCCCTGTCTCCACAGGGAGGTGGCGCTGGAGATCAGGTGGCTGTGCAGCGAGGCGCCGAGCACGCTGGTGGTGAGGAACGTCAATCCGTTGGCGGGCAGCAGCAGCAACAGCGCAGCGATCGAGATGGCCAGTGCGGCATCGACGTTGCGCCCGGTGAACCGCTCCAGCCCCACGCCGCAGACGCCGCAATCCAGCACGCCGACATGACCGCTCGGCGCGGACTGGATCGTGCCGCAATGCCTGCAGCCCAGGACGTGCGGAGCGCTCAAGAACCCTTCCCCGATCACGTTGCGCGATATCGCCCGCAGGCTTTCCGCCCGGAGTGTGGGTGAGGCGCACGGCTGCGGCATCTCTCCTATCACCGACCAATGTTGGCAAGCGGCTTGATCGGATCGCTGCAGGCGGGTCTAACGGTAGCCGCTTCGCGCAGGCTTGACCCGAGCCGCACGGGCGAAAGGCACTTCCGATGGCCGCCCGTCCCCCGATCGTCCAAAAGCTCCTGCCACCCGGTCAACGGTTCAGGTCGGAGATCGAGAAGGCCACCGGCGCCGGCGCCGCGCCGGCCGACCTCCTGCTCCAGCTCACCCTGAGCGACGCGTCCAAGCTGCGGCGCGACCGGACCATCCTCACCGAGGATCTGAGCTTCGCAGACGGCGAGATGCGTTATCTCGGGGTCAAGGTGGTGGAAGGCGACACGAAGGCGAGCGCGCTGGTCGTGCCGGCGGCCTGACCCCGGTCTCGAACCATCTGTATCATCGACTTACCCGGAGGATCCCATGGCCAAGGGCCAGAAGAAGACCAACAAGGAAATCCGCAAGCCCAAGGCGGAAAAGGCCAAGCCTGTCCCCGCAGGACGCGACTTCCTGACCCCGCCGGGCAAGAGCAAGTAGGTCGTAGGGTTCGACCTTCGAGGACGGTGTTGAGGGCCTACTGAACAGTCAAATGGCCATGCTGTCGGAAACAGGAAACACCTTGATCCGCTCAGCCCCGTGACTTGGCGATGAGGCGGCTTGAGGACTGGGCGGGGACCAGCTCCACCAGCTCCACCTTGCCGCCCCAGCCGAGCACGAGGTCGGCGCCGACCACGGTCTCCACCGTGTAGTCGGCGCCCTTGACCAGCACTTCGGGACGGAGCGCGGTGATCAGGGCCAGGGGCGTATCCTCCTCGAACAGCACGACGAGGTCTACCGCCCGCAGAGCGCCTATCACCTCGGCGCGGGCCAGTTCGCTCTGGATCGGCCGCTCCGGCCCCTTCAGGCGGGCGATGGACGCGTCGGTGTTCAGGCCCACCACCAGCCGGTCGCAAAGCCCTCGCGCCGCGGACAACAGCTTCACATGGCCGGGGTGCAGCAGGTCGAAGCAGCCGTTGGTGAAGCCGATCCGTGCGCCGGCGCGCCGCCAGTCCTCCACCGCGTCCACCGCCGCGTGCAACGGCAAGAGCTTG
>CAXTRP010000004.1:0-27029 GCA_964246615.1 uncultured Caulobacteraceae bacterium
GGGCAGGCGGCGCTGGGCTTGGCGAAGGTGAGCAGGTGGTCACGGTCATAGTAGGCGTAGCAGAAGCGGTATCCGCGGGCGCCCGCATAGGCTTTGACCAAGGTCCCCGAGAAGGCCATGCAGAAGATCATGGCGGCGAAGGCGATCAGGCTCACCAGCCACTCGGCCGTCTGAGGCATATTGTTGCGGCGAAGGATCGCGATCCAGGCGGAAATTCGCACGCTGTAGACGCCCCAGATGGCGATCAGCGCAAAGGCGTGGGTGGAACTTTCGGCGACTGCGCGTCCCTGGTTGATCTGACTGAGGCTGTCCAAGCCCGCCCAGGTCGCGGCGACGAACAGCAGAGCGATCAGATCAAAGAGATAGAGCGCCGGAGTGCGCGCCGACAGTTTTTTGGCGAAGAACGGCTTCGTCCATATGAAGCTGAACATCAAGGCATGAACATGAAAGGGTTGTCGTTCAGCTTGTAGCTATCACTCAGCATCTGGACGGCGCTTTGGTAGTACTTATCGGCCTTGATCGCTTCCTGTTGACGTACTGGCTAGTGTTCAACTGTGTGTCCAATCCCAACGGGCGCTACGATAACGGGCTGGCCAGCTTTGTCTATTCGGGCAAGGACACAGCGCCGCTGATCTTGGGCTACTTGCCCTGTGCGGCCTCCACGGGGCATTCCGCGGCGATGCGGTGAGCGTCGATTTCGGCCGATCCCGGCAGACCGATGCCGCCTCCAGCTGAAACCATCAACTTGAAGCGGAAGGCCAGGTGGAAAGCTTCCGGCTGGTAGCTGCCGTCCACGGAGACGTCGGAAAGCACCTTGCGCCCAGACTTGCTATAGCAGGCGCCGCCGCGATAGGCCGCTTGGCCGCCGGCGATCTGCTGGCTGGCGTAGGTGCAGCGATAGTGGCTGTTGCTGGGCGCTGCGACGAAGCCGTTGATCTGTTCGGCGGTCAGGCACTTCTTGGCGCGCCCCCCCATGGGCAGCAGCACCGAAACGTGCTCGGTGCTGTCCCAGTAGCCGGGCAGCACGGGGGAAGATCGAGCCGGTCCTGGGATTGTAAGGGCGCCCAGCAGGAGAGCGGCGATGAGAACGCGAGTCACGGCCGCTCCACGATCATCATGTAGTTGACGCCTGTATCCGATCCTAGCGACCATCGGTCGGTCAGGGGGTTGTAGACCACGCCGAACGGCCCCTGCACCGCCACCGGCTCGCTGGACAGGAACAGCCTTAGTTCCTGTGGAGTGAGGAACTTGCGCCAGTCGTGGGCGCCGCGGGGCAGCCAGCCCAGCACGTACTCCGCCCCGATCTTAGCGGTGGCCAGCGCCTTCAGCGTGCGGTTCAGGGTGGCCACGACCATCAAGCCACCGGGCTTCAGCAGGCGCGATGTGTCGCGCAGGAAGCGACCGGGATCGTTGACGTGCTCCACGACTTCCATGTTCAGGATCACGTCGTAGGCGGGCTCGTCGCTGGCCAGCAGGTCTTCCACCGTGACGTTGCGGTAGTCGATGGTGAGGCCTGCCTGCGCCGCGTGAGCCGACGCCACGCCTATGTTCTTGGCCGAGGCGTCCACCCCGGTCACCGTGAAGCCCAGCCGCCTCATGGGTTCGCAGAGCAGGCCGCCGCCGCAGCCGATATCGAGGAGGCGCAGGCCCTCGAAGGGTGCGGGACCGTCGGTGACTCGATCGAAGCGGACGGCGGCTTGGTTCCGGATGAAGTCGAGCCGCACGGGGTTGAACTTGTGCAAGGGTGCGAACTTGCCCTTGGGATCCCACCACTGCGCGGCGATGCGAGAGAACTTCTCCACCTCCGACGGATCGATGGAGGAGGCCATTGTGGCGGCGCTCATAGGGCGTCCCTTCGGCGTTGCGGCGGGGCGCGCACGCCGCTAAGCACGCGCTCGATTTGGTGCAGATGCCCCGCGCCTCCGGCGTCGGCAAGGGCAGCGCGCCAGATGCGCAGTGACGGGCAGGGTCTGACGGGCTCTGGCGGGTTGGACGGGGGCGATGGGTTCGCGGCTGGTGATGAAGTTCGGCGGCACCTCGGTGGCCGACCTGGAGCGCATCCGCCGGGTCGCACGACTGGTGGCGGCCGAAAGCCGAGCGGGCTACGCCATCGCTGTCGTGGTCTCGGCCATGAGCGGCAAGACCAACGAACTGGTGGCCTGGACCGACGCCGCGGGCCGCGCCGCCGACGGGCTGGCCTCGAGCGACGATGAATACGATGCGGTGGTGGCGTCGGGCGAGCAGGTGACCGCAGGGCTGCTGGCCCGCGTGCTGCGCCACGACGGATTGGACGCGCGCTCCTGGATGGGCTGGCAGGTCCCCATCCTCACCGACGACACCCACGGCTCGGCAAGGATCGAGGACATCCCCGCCGATGTCCTTGGAGCGAGCCTGGACGGAGGAACGATCGCCGTGATCGCGGGCTTCCAGGGCGTTACGCGTTCGGGGCGGCTGGCGACCCTGGGCAGAGGTGGCTCGGACACTTCGGCGGTGGCGATCGCGGCGGTGCTGAGAGCGGTCCGCTGCGACATCTATACCGACGTGGATGGGGTCTACACCACCGACCCGCGCATCGAGCAGCGAGCGCGCCGTATTCCTAGAATCTCCTACGAGGAGATGCTTGAGATGGCTTCGTTGGGGGCCAAGGTGCTGCAGACCCGCTCGGTAGAAATGGCCATGGCGCACCGAGTGCCCGTCCGTGTGCTCTCCAGCTTCACCGAACCCGGAGAGGCCGATCCGGCGACAACCGGCACCATCGTCTGTGCGGAGGAGGAAATCGTGGAGAAGCGCATCGTCAGCGGGGTCGCCTTCAGCCGCGACGAGGCCAAGATCACCTTATACGGAGTTCCCGACCTTCCCGGGGTGTCGTCCAGGATATTTTCGGGCCTTGCCGACGCCAACGTGAACGTGGACATGATCGTCCAGTCCCACGCCCGCAGCACCGCCGGCACCGCCAACATGGAGTTCACTGTCGGTCGCCGGGACGCTACGCGCACCCAGGAGATCATCCGCAGCCTGCAGGGTGAGGTGGGCTTCGAAGAACTCGCCTGCGACGAGAACGTGGCCAAGGTCTCGGTGGTGGGGGTGGGCATGCGCAGCCACGCCGGCGTGGCCAAGACCATGTTCACCGCCCTCGCCGACCGCGGGGTGAACATCCAGGTGATCTCGACCTCGGAGATCAAGATCAGCGTGCTGATCGATGCGGCCTACACCGAACTGGCCGTGCGCGCGCTGCACGCCGCCTACGGGCTGCAGGAAGCCTGATCGAACCAGAGTTGCATTATCTGAGATTTTCAACCCTGAGTGTAACTGATCCGTAAGGCTGGCTGTCGCATACTTCCCGCGGGCTCAGGGCTCCTGACGTGGAGATGCGGGATGAAGATCGGTCGCTTTGGGGTTGCGGCAGCGGGGCTGGTGGTCGCGTCCGCCTTCGCGGCAGGCGGAGCCCGCGCATGTTGTCGAAACTCTTTCATGCACACCAGCGCTCACTCAGCCGCCGGTACAACCGTCGGAGCATCGGGCGGCGCCTCGGGGAGCGCATCGGGCGGTCGCTATGGACTGCAGCTGAACGTGATCACAAGCGCAACCGGCAACAACAGCCAGATCATCGGCAACGCCGGAACGGCGACGGTCAACCAGACCAGCGGGCCGGTGATCGTCAACGGCGGCTGGGGTCGCGGCTATGGCTACGGCGCGGGTGGTAGCGGCTCGAGCGGCGCCGGAGCCGGCACGGGCACGGGCACGGGCACGGGCGGCAGCGGCGGCGGTTTGGTCACCGTCGGTTCGGGAACGGGCGGAGGCGGCGGTCTGGTGTCGGTGGGCACTGGCACGGGCACGGGCACGGGTACCAGCACGGGCGGCAGCGGCGGCGGGCTGGTCAGCGTCGGTTCGGGAACAGGCGGAGGAGGCGGTCTTGTGTCCGTCGGCACGGGCACGGGCACGGGCACGGGCTCTACTAGCGGCGGCGGCCTCGTCACCGTGGCTGCCGGCGGGGGAGGCGGTCGCGTTTCGGTCGGTACGAGAACGGGTGCGGGTACGGGCGCGAGTACGGGCGCAAATACGGGCGCGGGCTCCACCGGCGGCGGCCTTTTGAACGTCGGCTCAGGGACGGGTGCGGGCGGCGAGCTGGTCACTGTGGGCTCGGGCTCCAGTGGGGGCGGTCTGGTCAACGTCGGCTCCGGCGCGTCGGGGGGCGGTTTGGTCAACGTCAACACCGGCACGGGCGCGACGGGGACCGGCGGCGCGCTCACCACCGGCTCCGGGGCGGGCACGAGCAGCGGCGGCCTGGTCAACGTCAACCTGGGTTCGGGCTCCAGCGGGGGAGGGTTGGCGACGGTGAACACCGGCGCGGGCTCCGGTTCCGGCGGCCCGGTGAACGCCAGCCTGGGGTCCGGCGGAAGCGTCGTTCCCACGCAGCCGATCGTCACCGGCGGCTCGACGGGCGTCGGCGTCAACGTTCCGCTGACCGGCTCCTCGGTCGGCGTCGGCGGGTCCTCCGGCGGCCTTCAGCTTTGCGCAGGGTGCGTCGCCAACCTTAGCGGCGGGGTAGGCGGCTAGGGGCGAGGACGGCGGCCGGGCGCGCCTCCCGGCCCACCGGTTGCGCACGCGGCGCCTGGCGGCTAAATGCGGGCGTCCCCCGCCGCCGCAGTCCCGAGGAGCGCCAGTCTCGATGGCCGCCCAGTACATCTTTCAAATGCAGGGCCTGACCAAGGCCTATCCCGGCGGCAAGAAGGTGTTCGAAAACATCTGGCTGTCCTTCTATCCGGACGCCAAGATCGGCGTGGTGGGCGTGAACGGCTCCGGCAAGTCGACGCTTCTGAAGATCCTGTCGGGGCTGGACACCGAGTTCAGCGGCGAGGCGCGCGCCGCTGACGGGGTCAAGATGGGCTACCTGCAGCAGGAGCCGCACCTGGACGAGCAGCTGGACGTCTACGGCAACGTCATTTCCGACTGCGAAGAGAAGAAGGTCTTTGACCGCTACAACGCCATCGCGCTGCAGATGGCGGAGGACTACTCCGACGATCTGATGGAGGAGATGACGGCGCTGCAGGAGAAGATCGACGCCGCCGATCTCTGGGACATCGACAGCCGGATCGAACAGGCCATGGAGGCGCTGCGCTGCCCCCCTGCCGACTGGCCGGTGGACAAGCTGTCCGGGGGCGAGCAGCGCCGGGTCGCCCTGGCGCGGCTGCTGCTCGCCAAGCCCGACATGCTGCTGCTGGACGAGCCCACCAACCACCTGGACGCGGAGTCGGTGGCCTGGCTGCAGCATCACCTGGAGGCGTTTCCCGGCTGCGTAATCCTGGTCACCCACGATCGCTACTTCCTGGACCAGGTCACCAAGTGGACGCTGGAGCTCGACCGCGGCAAGGGCCTGCCCTTCGAAGGCAACTACTCAGGCTGGCTGGAGCAGAAGCAGAAGCGCGTGGTGCAGGAGAAGAGCGAGAGCGAAGCCCGCCAGCGCGCCCTCACCAAGGAACTGGATTGGGTCCGCTCCTCGCCCAAGGCGCGTCAAGCCAAGTCAAAGGCGCGGCTTGCCAGCTACGACGAGATGGTCGCCGCCCAGGAAAACGCCCGCGCCGCCGACACCTACGCCCAGATCGCCATCCCTCCGGGGCCGCGGCTCGGCAACCTGGTGCTGGAGGTGGACGGGCTGGAGAAGTCGTTCGGCGAGAAGACACTGTTCGACAAGTTGACCTTCCGCCTGCCGCCGAACGGCATCGTGGGCGTGATCGGGCCAAACGGCGCCGGCAAGTCGACCATGTTCAAGCTGATCACCGGCCAGGAGCTGCCGGACGGCGGCACCGTAAAGGTCGGCGAGACGGTGAAGCTGGCCTATGTCGACCAGAGCCGCGATGCGCTCGACAGCAACAAGACCGTCTGGCAGGAAATCAGCGACGGCCTGGACATCATGCAGGTGGGCAAGCGCGAGATCAACACGCGCTCCTATGTCGGCTCCTTCAACTTCAAGGGCGGTGACCAACAGAAGAAGGTGGGCTTGCTGTCGGGTGGGGAGCGCAACCGCGTGCACCTGGCCAAGACCTTGCGCACCGGCGGCAACGTGCTGCTGCTCGACGAGCCCACCAACGACCTGGACATCGAGACCCTGCAGGCGCTGGAAGACGCGCTGGAGCAGTTCGCCGGCTGCGCCGTGGTGATCAGCCACGACCGCTGGTTCCTCGACCGCCTCTGCACCCACATCCTGGCCTTCGAGGGCGACAGCCACGTGGAATGGTTCGAGGGCAACTTCGAAGCCTACGAGGAGGACAAGAAGCGCCGGCTCGGCGCCGACTCGCTCATTCCAAAGCGGCTGAAGTTCCAAAAGTTCGCGCGCTAGCCGGACGTTTGCGCAACCAGACGTCTTCGCTTATCCATTAGCGACGGTGGAGCTTGAAGCTTAGCTTCATGGTTCTCCTCCTTCGAGAAGCCCGCGGGCCAATTCGGCGGGCGTTTTCGTTTGGGCAGGTCTCCCCGGGATTGTCGAGCGCGAGCGGCTACATCCGGTTGCGCCAGGCCTGCGCCGCCGCGCGGTGCAGGGTCGCGTGTCGCCGCGCCAACGCTTGGATGTCTTTATCGTAGCCGCCGCCGATAACGCCCACCACGTTCGCATGCGGCAGGCACGTGCCCAGCACAAAGGCGTCGCGCGCGGCCAAGCCTTCATCGCTCAGCGACAGCCGGCCGAGCCGGTCGTCAGCGTGGGGATCGACGCCTGCGACATAGAAGACGAGATCGGGCCGAACCCGACCCAGCAACCCGGGCAAGGCGTCCTGCAGGGCTGCGAGGTAGGGCTCATCCGTCGTGCCGTCCGGTAGCTCGATGTCCATATCGCTCACCGCTCGGCGTACGGGGTAGTTCTTCTCGCCCTGCATGGAGAAGGTGAAGACGCGCGGCTCGCGCTCGAAGATGGCGGCGGTGCCGTCGCCCTGGTGCACGTCGCAGTCGACCACCAGAATCTGGCGTACTGCGCCCTCGGCCAGCAGCATCCGCGCTGCCACGGCCACGTCGTTGAAGGTGCAAAAGCCCGCGCCGCCGGCGGGTCCCGCATGATGGCTGCCGCCTGCGGTGTTGCAGGCCAGCCCGTACTCCAGCGCCAGGCGCGCCGCCAGCACCGTGCCCCCTGTCGCCGCCCGCGCGCGGTCAGCCACGGCTTGGGTGATGGGTAGGCCGATGCGGCGCTCCACTTCACGCGGCACGGCGAGATCCATGACTTGGCGGACGTAGACAGGGTCGTGGACGGCGGCGAGGGCCGCGAAGGTCGCGGGCTCCGGACGGGAGAAGCCGGTGGCGGGGACCAGACCCTCCTCGATCAGCACCTGCGCCAGCGCGGCGTACTTGCCCATGGGGAAGCGGTGCCCGGCCGGCATGTCGGCGCTGTAGGCCGGATGGTGCACGACAGGCGGAAGTTCAAAACGAGTGCTCATCAGCCAGGAAATAGGATCGTCGTTCCCCCGCAGCCAGCACCCGTAGCGGCCCGCGATCGGCGTCCGATTAGAGCAGGTCCCGCAGCCAGGCGCAGAGCGGCGTGTCGGCCGGGGGCATGGGGTAGTCGAACAGCTTCCCCGGCGGCACCCACTTGAACGCGGCGTGCTCGCGCCGGGTCAGCTTACCTTCCCAGCGACGGAGCAGGTAGAGCGGCATCAGCAGGTGGAAGGCCTCGTAGGCATGGCTGGCGAAGACGAAGGGCGCCAGACACGCTTGGTTCACCTGGATGCCCAACTCCTCGTCGAGTTCGCGGATCAGGCAGGCTTCCGGCGTCTCGCCCGGCTCCACCTTGCCACCGGGGAACTCCCAGAGGCCGGCGAGTTGCTTGCCCTCCGGCCGCTGGCAGATCAGCACCCGCCCATCCGTATCGACCAGGGCGGCGGCGGCTACCAGAAGCATAGGCGAGCCGTTCACGCGTCGCTCCGCAGCATCGCGGGCGACAGGCCGGCCCGGTCACCGTCGACCACTGGCGCGATGAGCGTCGGACCTGCGTCGGCGTATTCCGCCGTCGCCCCGTGCGCCCATCGCTTCAGGAACGGCGACAACGCCAGGAACACGGCGCCCGCCGCCACGGCCGCCCAGCCGATCAGCGCGAACACGTGCAGCGAGTTGGCGAGGGCCGCCTTGGGGTCGAGCACCTGGCCTCCGACCGTCGCCGTTCCGGCGAACTGGGCGATGAAGCCCCCGATCCACTCGGCCCACGATATGGAGAGATACCAGACGGCCATCAGGGTGGAGATCAACAGCGGCGGCGCAAGTTTGGTCACCTGCGACAGCCCGACCGGCGACAGGCAGAGCTCGCCTGTTGTGTGCAGCAGGTAGGCGACGGCCAGGAAGACCAGCGGCAGGCGGTAGCTTCCATCTGCAAAGCTCGCGCCGGCGGCCAGCACCAGGAAACCCGCGCCCACCTGAGTTAACGCCAGGCCGAACTTGATCGCGGGGTTGGGGTCTCGTGCGCGCTTGGCCAGCCATGGCCAGAGTGCGGCGAACACGGGTGCGAACAGCAGGATGAAGCCGGGATTGAAGGACTGGGTCTGGGCCGCGTTCATGCTGACGAAGCCATGGTTCGGAAGCTGGGTGTTCCTGGCCGCGAACAGGCTGAGCGAGGAGCCGGCCTGCTCGAACAGGGTCCAGAAAACCACCGACCCGCAGACCAGCGCCAACGCCAGGCTGAGCCGGTCGCGCTCCACCTTGCTGCAGCGTTTGACCATATGCCAGCTGACGTAGCCCAGGATCGCCACCGACCCGAGGCCGAGGAGGGCGCCCACGATGGCGTTGTGCTGCAGCAGGATGAACACCACGGCCACCCCCGCCAGCCCCGCCAGGTAGAGCGCCCCTTCCAGCTTCAGCGGCCCAGCGACGGGCCGCTCCAGCCGGGCGGGTACGGGCGGCTCGCCGTGGCCCTGGAGCAGCGGCTTGCCGAGCACGAACACCACTAATCCCGCCGCCATGCCGAGCCCGCCCAGCCCAAAGCCGGCCCACCAGCCGACGCTCTGCCCCACCGCTCCGCACACCACCGCTGCCCAGAAGGCTCCGAGGTTCATGCCGTAGTAGTAGAGGGTGAAGCCCGCATCGCGCCTCGGGTCGTGAGCGGGGTAGAGCTGACCCACGATGGAGGTGATGTTGGCCTTCAGATAGCCCACCCCCATGATAATCAGCGACAGGGCCAGATAGAGGATGTTGGCGAACATCGCCGAACGCTTCTGTACCGACAGGGTGAAGGCGCCCCTGGGGAGGGTGGCGGGCAGGGGCGCCCCAGCCGGCAGGCCCTTCAGCTGCAGGCCGCCGTCCGCAGTCGAGGCGAAGTCGTAGGCGCGGTTTCCGACCTTGAGCGCCACGTGACGCGCATCGCCACGGCCTGTGGCCTGGAAGGCGTAGTTTTGGCCGTGATAGCTCAGCACCTGCTCTGCGGCGGGTCCCTGGATGGCCAGACCGAGCTGACCGAGGGTCAGCAGCACCGCACCGAAGGTTATCGCTTTACGGGTGCCAAGGTACTGGTCCGCCAGCACACCGCCCACGATCGGCATCAGGTAGATCAGCGTGGCGTAGGCGCCGTATTCGCCCGCCGCCGCCTTGTCCTGAAACAGGAAGTGCTGTGTCAGGTAGTATATCAGGAGCGCACGCATGCCGTAATAGGAGAAGCGCTCCCACATCTCGGCGAAGAACAGGACGAACAATCCCCTCGGGTGGCCTCTCAGCTGCAGCAGCACCGGAATGGCGGTCAGGATGGTGACCAGCAAGCCGGCCACGAGGACGATGTTCACGCTTGGACGCTCTCCCGGCGCGGCGTTCGCTCGCCGTCCGTCAGGTCGAGCAGACCATGGCTTCGACGCTTCTACAAGCAGAGCGCGGCCGCCCTGAAACGCCGGTCGGCATGGGGCGTTGACCAGACAGACTGTTCAAAGAGGCGCTCCCATGAAGACCCCCGGCCCCGACCATCCGATCACTCTTACGCCTAATCCTCGCCAAGTGAGGGTGCGCTTCCAGAACCATGTGATCGCGGCGAGCGACAAGGTGCTGACGTTGCAGGAAGCGGACTATCCGCCTGTGCACTACTTTCCGCGAGCCGACGTGGAGACTGGCTTCATCTCCAAGACTGCTCACACGAGCCATTGCCCCTACAAGGGTGATGCGAGCTACTTCACGTTATACATGAACGGGGACATGCTGGAGAACGCGGTGTGGAGTTACGAGACGCCCTATCCGGCGATGGAGGGGATCCGTGAAATGCTGGCCTTCTATCCCGACAAGTTCGAAGTCTATGAGATCGACGAGGCCGACGTCGCCGATCATCACCGGCCGAAGTTCTCCAAGGCTTGGCCCGCGGCTGACAGCGGCGCTCCGTAGCGCCCCCCCGGGGCTGGAGGGAACGGAGGTCGCACCGCCCTTCCTTGCCGCCCCGCCGTCGATCCGCTAGGCACGCGCGGCTTCAACCGAGCCGCACCATCGATGTCCGACCTTTCACCGTTCCGTCCCCAGGCTCGTCCTCCACGCGGCTTCCAGGACCGGCGCGCCCGAGATCTGCGAGGAGAGCGGGCCATCCTGATGGCGGTGGCGGAGGTCTATGAGCGCTTCGGTTTCGAGGCTCTAGAGACCTCAGCGTTCGAGTATGCCGATGCGCTGGGTAAGTTCCTGCCGGACAGCGACCGACCGAACGACGGCGTATTCGCCCTGCAGGACGATCCGGACAGTGACGGCAATGGGCAGTGGATGGCGCTGCGCTACGACCTGACCGCGCCGCTCGCCCGCTTCTACGCCCAGAACCGCGAGACCCTGCCAAAGCCCTTCCGCCGGTATGCTTTTGGTACGGTGTGGCGCAACGAGAAGCCCGGCCCAGGCCGCTTCCGTGAATTCATCCAGTGCGATGCCGACACGGTGGGCTCCGCGCGGCCGGAGGCTGATGCGGAGGTCATCGCCATGGCGGTCGCCGGCCTGGAGGCTGCGGGCCTGCCCGCCGGTTCGGCGGTCATCAAGGTCAACACCCGCAAGCTGCTGAACGGTCTCCTGGAAGCGGCTGGCGTACACGATGCGGCTCAGAAGCTGGCCGTTCTTCGCGCGGTGGACAAACTCGATCGGCTCGGCGTCGACGGGGTGCGGATGCTGCTTGGTCCGGGCCGCAAGGATGAAAGCGGGGACTTCACCCGTGGCGCGTGTCTTCCGCCGCAGGCGGTCGAACGCGTCGTCGCGTTCGTCACCAGCTCAGTCGCCGGCAGCCGGACGGGTACGCTTGGCCGGATCGCCGACGCGATCGGCGGATCGGCGTCGGGAGACTCTGGCCTGGAAGACCTTGGTCGCATCAGCAGCGCGCTGGATCGTCTCGGCGTTGCAGAATCACAGGCGGTCTTCGACTCCACCATCGTCCGGGGGCTTGAGTATTACACCGGCTGTGTCTTCGAGGCGGACCTGCTGCTTGAGACCTTCGACGACCAGGGGCGGGCCACCCGTTTCGGGTCCATTGGCGGCGGCGGTCGCTATGACGATCTGGTCGCGCGTTTCACAGGCGAGAGCGTGCCGGCCACCGGCTTCTCCTTCGGCGTCAGCCGCCTGGCGGCGGCGCTGCGGGCGGCCGGGCGGGGGCCCGGCGCGGCGGCGCGCGGTCCGGTGGTGGTGATCGCGTTCGACGAGAAGGCCATGGCCGACTACTTCGCCATAGCCGGCGAGCTGCGCGCCGCGGGCATCGCCGCGGAGGTCTACCTCGGCGCCTCGGGCATGAAGGCGCAGATGAAGTACGCCGACAGGCGTCTGTCACCCGCCGTGGTGATCGTCGGCGAGGACGAGCTGGCGGCAGGAACGGCTACGGTGAAGGACCTCGACCTCGGACGCACCCTTGCCGGCGCAGTGGGCGACAACGCCGCCTGGCGAGCCGAGCGGCCGGGCCAGGCCACCATCGCGCGCGCAGGCCTCGTGGCTCACCTGCGCCGCATCCTGAAGGGCTGAGCGCCATGATCGTCGAGCGCCCTGTTGCGCCGGAGCGGCTGGCTGCTGTCCGCGCGCCGTTCGAGACGTTCGGCGGCGTCTGGACGGAGGCGGCGGTGCTGCAGCCCTTGTCCCTGTTGCTGGACTTGGCCGGCGAAGCGATGCGGGCGCGCCTTTTCACTGTGCAGGGCGAAGGTGCAGGTGAACTCTGTCTTCGTCCTGACTTCACCATCCCCATAGCCACAGCCCACATCGCCAACGGTGCAGCCGAAGGGCGCTATCTCTACGAAGGCAAGGCGTTCCGGACCGCGCCACGGGGTAGCGGCCGGCCTGCGGAGTTCCTTCAGGTCGGGGCCGAGGTCTATGGGGCACCGCAAGATCGCGTCGTCCAGGACGTGGAGATCGCTGCACTGGCCTGGACGGCGTCGGCGGCCGGCGGCCGCGCTGACCTCGGCATGGTTCTCGGCGACGTTTCGCTGTTCGACGCCTTCCTGGCGGCGCTTGAGCTGCCCCAATCGCTCCAGCGGCGACTGGTTCGCGCCTATGCCAGCGGTCGGGGGCTGGGCGGCGAACTGCGGCGGGCGCAATCCGGCTCGACCCATCGGGTTGGGGGCGGTCGTCTCGCGGACCTGCTGAGCGGCCTGCCCGAGGGGGAGGCCACCGGGGTGCTCGAGGAGCTGTGGCGGCTGGCGGGCATCTCGCCTGTGGGCGGCCGCTCTCCCGCCGAGATCGCTCACCGGCTTTGCCTACGGGCCGAGCAGGCGTCCGCCGCCAAGTTGAGCCCCGCCGAGGCGGACCTGATCATCCGTTACCTGGAGATCGTCGCCCCGCCCCGCGAGGCCTTTGACCGCGTGGAGGCGCTCGCCTACGAAGCCAAAGTCGAGTTCGACCTGCAGCTTGCGCCCTGGGTCCGCCGCCTCAAGGGCCTGGTCGCGGCGGGCGTGCCCGAGTGGGCGATGATCTTCTCCACCGGCTTCATGCGCGCATTCGGCTACTATGACGGCATGCTGTTCGAGGTGCGGAGCCTCGCGCTCGGTTTCGACCGCCCCGTCGCCGCAGGCGGCCGCTATGACAGCCTGCCGGCCAAGCTCGGTGCAGGCGGACGGCCGGGGGCCATCGGCTGCACCGTGCGCCCTGGCCGCGCCGTGGCGGAGGCCTGAGATGAGCGACGCGCGGCTCGTGCTCGCCATCCCGTCCAAGGGCCGGCTGAAGGAGCAGGTGGACGGCTGGCTCGCCGAATGCGGCTTCGTGCTGGAGGCAGACGGCGGGGACCGGGGCTACCGCGCGCTGCTGCGCGGCCTGCCGGGGGCGGAGGTGAGGCTGATGTCCGCCGGCGACATCGCGTCGGCGCTGGACGCAGGCGACATCCACATCGGCGTCACCGGCGAGGACCTGCTGCGGGAGACGGGCGATGGCCTGGACGCCCGCGTCATGCTGCTGCGCGCCCTGGGGTTTGGGCGGGCGGACCTGGTGGTGGCCGCGCCGCAAAGCTGGATCGACGTGGACACCATGGCCGATGTGGAGGAGGTGGCGCACTCCTATCTCGCGCGCACCGGGTCGCGGCTGCGCGTCGCCACCAAATACGCGGTGCAGACCCGCGCCTTCCTGGCCGCAAAAGCCATCGCGGACTACCGGATCGTGGACAGCGGAGGCGCGACGGAGGGCGCCCCCGCAGCAGGGCTGGCCGAGCTCGTGGTGGACATCACCACCACAGGCGCGACGCTCGCCGCCAACAACCTGAAGATCGTCTCGGATGGCGTGATCTTGAAGAGCGAGGCGCAGCTCGCCGCCTCGCTGAACGCTGCCTGGACCGATGGCCGGCTCGCCGTGGCCCGCCGGCTGGTCTCCGTCTCGGAAGCGCGGGCCAGGGCGCGCGCGCTTATGGCTCTGCGCTGGCCCGAAGAGCAGGATGCCGCCGCTCGAACGGCCACGGAGGGGTTTCTCGCGCTCGGCGCCGTACGCCAGCCTTTCGGGCTGCTGACGCCTGAGCGAACGATGCTGGAGGTGGTGGCCGATCTCGCCGCAGCGGGCGTCAGCCCTGTGAGCGCCGGCCGCCCCGACTATGTGTTCGAGGCCAGCTGCCCCGTGGCCGACGCCCTCGCCGCCAGGGTGGGGCAGCAGGGCGGGGTAAGGGCATGACGTCGCCTGCGGTTCTGGTCTAAGCCTTGGTCCCATGAGCGAGACCCAACGCGCCAGCTTTGGCTTCCAGGATGTCGAACCACGGGAGAAGCCCCGCTTGGTGCGCGGCGTGTTCGACCGGGTGGCGTCCCGCTACGACCTGATGAACGACTTGATGAGCGCGGGCGTGCACCGGGTCTGGAAGGACATGACCGCCGCCCGGCTGAACCCCCAGCCTGGGGAGCGCATCATCGACTGCGCTGGCGGCACTGGCGACGTCGCCCGGCGCTTGGCCAAGCTGGCCCGCGCGGCCAAGGCGCGACGTGGCGGCGCCGACGCCGAGATCCTGGTCGTGGACTACAACGCCGAGATGGTGGGCGTGGGCCGCGAGCGCGTCTGCGAGGCCGAGATCGCCTGGGCGGTCGGCGACGCCCAGCGCCTGCCGCTGCCCGACGCCTGCGCCGACGCCTACGTCATCGCGTTCGGCATCCGCAACGTAACCGAAATCCCCCTGGCCCTGCGCGAGGCCCGGCGGGTGCTCCGACGCGGCGGCCGGTTCCTCTGCCTGGAGTTCTCCCAGCCCACCGCGCCGGCCATGCGCAAAGCCTATGACGCCTACAGCTTCAACGTCATCCCCGCCGTGGGCGGTCTGGTCGCGCAGGATCGCGCGAGCTACCAGTACCTGGTGGAGAGCATCCGCCGCTTCCCCGTCCAGGACCGCTTCGCCGCCATGATCGCCGAAGCCGGGTTCAAGGGCGAAGGCTACACCAACTTCACCGGCGGGGTGGCGGCGCTGCACCACGGCTGGGCGCTGTAAGTGAGCCAACGGGTGAGATCGTCTGTTGGCTGCCTGACCATCTGATGCCCAATTCCGTTTCCAACGCTTGGCGGCTGGTCGCCGCGGGCCTCGTGCTGGCTCGTCACGACGCCCTGCTGCCTCGCGAAGCCGCCCATCTCGCCCCGGCGGCCCTGCGCGGGCCTGCGGCTTTATTGCGGACGCTGGCTGCCGGCACGAGGGCCCGTGGGCGGCCGGGTGAGCGGCTGGGCCGGGCGTTCGAGGTTCTTGGGCCGGCCGCCATCAAGCTCGGCCAGCTGATGTCCACCCGGGCTGACATCTTTGGGACGGCGTTTGCAGACGACCTCAGCCGCCTGAAGGACCGCCTGCCGCCGTTTTCGATAGCCGTGGCCGTTGCCGAGGTGGAGGCAGGGCTGGAACGGCCGCTTTCCGCGATGTTCGCCAGCTTCGAGCCGCCGGTGGCCGCGGCGTCCCTCGCCCAGGCGCATCCCGCTATGCTGCACGACGGGCGCAGGGTCGCCGTCAAGGTGCTGCGACCGGGGATCGAGCGAAGGGTGGCCGCCGACATCGGCGCGCTGCTGCTGGGGGCCAGACTCATCGAGCGCTTCGCCCCGCCGCTGCGCAGGCTGGAACCCCTGGCCGCCGCCACGGCCGTCGCCCGCTCGCTGGAGCTGGAGCTGGATTTGCGGCTGGAGGCGGCGGTGGCCAGCGAGCTTGGCGAGGTCATGGCCAAGGACGGCCACATGCATGCCCCCGTCGTGGTCTGGGAAGGCGTCGCCAAGCGGATGCTCACCCTGGAATGGGCGCAGGGGATGGCCCTCTCACGCCCTGAGTCGCTGGAGCAGCCGGGGCTGGATCGCCCGGCGCTGGCCAATCACGTCACGCGCGGGTTCCTGACCCAGGCCATGGACCACGGGGTTTTCCACGCGGACCTGCACGAGGGAAACCTGTTCGTGGCGGCTCCGGCTCGGCTGGAGGCCGTGGACTACGGCATCGTCGGCCGGATCGGACCCAACGAGCGGCGTTTCCTGGCCGAAATCCTCTACGGCTTCCTCAGGCGCGACTACCATCGTGTGGCGGAGGTCCACTTCGAGGCCGGCTACGTGCCGGCGGACCAGGACCTCGCCACCTTCGCCCAGGCGCTGCGCGCGGTGGGCGAGCCGATCTTCGGCCGGCCGGCGAGCGAGGTCTCCATGGGCCGGCTGCTCGGGCAGCTGTTCGAGATCACGGGCCTGTTCGGGATGCACCTGCGCCCCGAACTGGTGCTGCTGCAAAAGACCATGGTGGCGGTAGAGGGGGTCGCCAGGCGTATCGATCCCGGCCACGACATCTGGGTCGCCGCCCGCCCGGTCGTGGAGCGCTGGATGCGCCGCGAGCTGTCGCCGGTGCGCAGGCTGCAGGTGCTGGGCGAGCGCGGACTGCACATCGCCGAGAGCCTGGCGCGGATGGCGGAGGCGCAGCAGAAGCCCCTGGTGGTGGTAAGGCGCCCGTCCCGCGTCGCCTGGGCGGGCCTTGCAGCGGGGATTCTCGCCCTCGCGGTGACCCTGGCGCATTGGATCCATTGACCCGCGCGCTTCAGCTCGCAGGGCGGCAGTAGACGAAGTGGACGCGGGCGGGGTCGGAGGCGTCGCGCGCTTCGCGGCACTGAAAGAGCGCACCCGCCCGTCGCGCGCGCCAGGCGACGGTCGCTTCCGGGTAGTGGCGGATATCGTAGATCTGGATCTCGGCAGGCGCGGCTGTGAGCTGAGTGGCCGTGACCCGCAGCAGTGCGTCGCGTTCGATCCCGCAGGCGACCAGGCCGCATCGACCGGTGCTGGCGCATCCTTGCAGCCCTTGGACCAAGGCCCCCAGCAACGCCAGCTTGAGCCGAGCCTTCATGCCGGCCACCCGCCATGCACCACGCGGCCATCGACCAACGTCAGCAGCACCTCGCCTTGCAGGCGCCGGCCGTCGAAGGGCGAGTTTTTGGATTTGGACAGCAGACGGTCTGCGTCGATCAGCCGAGGCGCCTCCGGGTCGAAAAGGACGAGGTCGGCCGGCGCGCCCCGCCGCAATCGACCGGCGGGAAGCCCAAGCAGGGTTGCGGGGCCGGCGGTGACTGCACCGAGCAGCTCCAGAAGGGCCGGCCCGCCGTCGTGCTGCAGCGAGAGCAGCGCAGGCAGCAGGGTCTCGAGGCCCACCGCCCCAGGAGCCGCTTCGCTGAAGGGTAGGCGCTTGTCTTCGGCCGGTGCGGGCGTATGGGCCGAGGTGATCACCTGGACCAGGCCCGAGGCCACAGCACCGATCAGGGCCCGCCGGTCCGCCTCGTCCCGGAGCGGCGGGTCCAGGCGGAAGAAGGTCCGATAGTCGCCGATATCCAGCTCGTTGAAGCAGAGGTGGTTGATGGATGCGCTGGCGGTGACGCGCACGCCTCGCGCCCTGGCCCGGGTCAGGGTCTCAAGGGCGTCGGCTGTGGTGACCTGATCGACGATCAGGTGGGCGCCGGTCAGCTCGGCCAGCGCTAGGTCGCGCTCCAGCATCACCCGTTCCGCCAGGGCCGGAGCGGCCGGCAGGCCGAGCCAAGCGGCGAACGCGCCCTCCGTCGCCACAGCGCCTGCGCTCAGCGAAGGATCGGCTGGGCGGTGAGCCAACGGACGGTCGAACGCCTTGGCGTAGGCCAGCACGCGCCGGAACACCTTGGAGTCCGCGATGGGTCGGTCGGCGTCTGTGAAGTAGAGCGCGCCGGCTTCCGCCATCAGCCCGATTTCGGCCATGCGCCGGCCCTCCAGCCCGCGGGTGGCGGCGCCGGCGGGATGAACGTGCACCAGCTCGATGTCGCGGGCGCGGCGCAGGATGAAATCCACCACCGAAGGTTCGTCGATGGCCGGGTCGGTGTCGGGCTGGACCACCATCGTGGTGACGCCGCCTGCGGCTGCGGCGCGGCTTGCCGACTTCAGCGTCTCCTTCGGCTCCGAGCCCGGCTCGCCGGTCTTGACCCGGATGTCGATGAGGCCGGGCGCCAGCGCCAGCCCTGCACAGTCATGCACGCGTAGGTCGGGGGAGGGCGAGGCGAGGACCGACGTGCGCTGTACGTCGGCGATGACGCCTTCGGCCACCACGAGGCAGCCCGGTCCGTCATAGCCGCTGGCCGGATCCAGCAGGCGCGCGTTGGTGAACGCGACAGGCCGCTCCCCACCGGTCATGTCCGGGGTTCCAGCCGGGCGGCCAGCGTCGCCAGTACGGCCATGCGCGCGGCGACCCCCATCTCGACCTGGTTCTGGATCAGGCTGACGGCGGGATCGTCGGCGACGCCGGAATCGATCTCCACGCCTCGGTTCATCGGCCCTGGATGCATGACCCGCACGTGCGGCGCGGCCAGCGCCAGCTTCTCGGCGTCCAGCCCGAAGTAGCGGAAGTATTCGCGAGTGGAGGGCACGAAGGCGCCGTCCATACGCTCAAGCTGCAGCCGCAGCATCATCACCACATCGGCGCCGGCGATCCCTTGGCGCAGGTCGTGGTGGATGGCGGGGCCCCATTCCGCCGCGCCGCTCGGCATCAAGGTGGGCGGCCCCACCAAGCGCACTTCCGCGCCGAGAAGCTGCAGCAGAGCCACGTTGGAACGAGCCACCCGGCTGTGCAGGACGTCGCCGCAGATGGCCACAGCCAAGCCGCCTACCCGGCCGAACGCGCGTTTGATGGTGAGCGCGTCCAGCAGCGCCTGGGTGGGATGACTGTGCCAGCCGTCTCCCGCATTGATCACGCTGCAGCTCACCTTCTGGGCCAGCAAGGCGGCCGCGCCGGACGCCGAATGGCGCACCACCAGCAGGTCGGGCTGCATGGCGTTCAGGGTCACCGCCGTATCGATCAGGGTCTCGCCCTTGGTCACCGAGGAGGTGCGCGGCGCCATATTCACCGTGTCCGCGCCCAGCCGCTTGGCGGCCAGCTCGAAGGATGACTGGGTGCGGGTGGAGGCCTCGAAGAAGAGGTTCACCAGGGTGAGGCCCCGGAGAAGCCCCAGCTTCTTGTCCCGCTGGCGGCTCAGCGCGACGAAGGCGTCGGCCAGGTCCAGCAGGGCGTCGGCGGTGGGCCGGTCGAGCTTGTCCGCCTGGAGGAAATGCGGCTGCGGCAGGGCGAACAGGCGCGCCTTGATGGCCGCTTCCACGTCGCCGCTTTCGGCCGGCTCTGAGCTGGGCATGTCCGGCGGCTTCTAGGCGGGTTCGTCACGGCGCTCAAGGAGAGCGTGGCGGCGGCGCTAGCGATCATATGCCGCGCGAGGTTTCACGTACGCAATGCTGACGCGATCTGGCCTGATTTGCGAAAGATCGTGGAACAAGGTGGGGGAACATCACGTCTGACGTCGCGGGCTCGACACGTAACAAACGGCTGTACACCAACAGCTCGCAACAGTCGGTCCTCTACCCGCTCGGCAACATCAAGGTGGAAGTGCCCGCAGGCCAAACGCTGACCTATTTCACCTACGAACCGGTGGTTGACGCCTTTCAGCGCCCGGGGCCGGCGCAAGCTGATGCAGGCCATCGCTCCAAACCTGATGGTGGTGAGCATCCTGGTGGTGGCGCTGGTCCTTGTAATGTTCATCAGCAGGAAGGCGTCGGCCGAGTAGACGTCGGGCGGGTTGGCGTCAGGCCGACCGGAAGGTCATGGCGACGCCGTTCATGCAGTAGCGCAGCCCGGTGGGGCGGGGTCCATCATCGAAGAGATGCCCGAGATGGCCTCCACATCGACTGCAGTGCACTTCAGTTCGCGGTATGATCATGGAGAAGTCTTTCGAAGTCGCCACAGCCTGGCGCAGGGGAGCATAGAAACTGGGCCAGCCGGTGCCGCTCTCGAACTTCGTGGACGAACTGAACAGCGGCAGGGCGCATCCGGCGCACGCGAACTGGCCACGACGATGCTCGTTGAGCAAGGCGCTGGCCCCAGGGGCCTCGGTCGCCGCCTCCCGCAGCACCGCGAACTGGCCGGCCGACAGGCGCGACCGCCATTGCGCCGTCGTCAGCCGCAAGGGGTAGACGGCCGCATCCGCCTTGCCGGCGTGGCCACGCGCCAGGCTGACCGCACCGCCTGCAGCGATCACCCCGCCTGCCAGCATCAAGGTCCGACGATCCATCGCGCGCTCCTCAGATTACGAGAGTAGGCGCTCAAGGCGGCGGAAGATTGACCTGCGGCGCGCGACCGGACAGTTGTGAAGCCCGCGTTAGTCATCTTCGTGCTCCTGTTCGACCGAACGCGTCGGGGAGAGTTGGGGTGCGCAGGAGCAGGCGTGGGGCCAGGCCCGGCCCGTATCGTTCGAGTCAGCTTTGAGCGGCGCCTTGGCGAACTCCGTTGATCCGAAATGGGCTGACCGCGTCCGCGTGGGCGACAGGCGCGCTCTGCTCAGCCAATTTAGCCACGAGGCGCGCGAGCTGAAGCGGATCGTGGCCGAGTATCCGCAGGGTGTCCATCCGCTCTGGATGGACTTTCGACAGTTCCTGGCGGATGTCGGTCCTTCGCCGGGGCCGAGCTATAGGCTCGTTCCCTCCGACATCAGCAAGGCCGGGTCCTATCGCCCCGGGGGCGTACGCTGGGCGACCCGCGCGAACCTGACCAAGGCGCAACAACCGCTTCCGCCGCAGCCGAGGCCGGTCCACGCCCAATGGACGATGTTGGCGGGCATGCCGATCCAGTACGCCGAGCTTCCAGAGCGGCTGGGTCTGTCCTTCGCGACCATCTCGGCCGCCCTGGCCGAAAACGGCGACCTCGACGCCTTGGCCCAGGGTGTGGAAGGGGCGCGAGACGCGATCGCTGAGCTCGAATGGTTTTCCAGCAGCACCAGCCACCAGCAGGCGTTCCGGGAGGCGTTCATGGCATGGCGGCTTCGCGTGTCGCCCCGCTACCGGCCTGCCGCCACGCCGAAATTCCTGTATCTGTACATGCTCCTTCCGGCCATGGCCGAGGCGAAGGCCACGCTCGCCAAAGTCGGGCTGTGGGCGCCGCAGACGCGCGAGATGGTGGAGAGGCGTGACGCCAGCTACACTTGGAGGCGCTTCAACGAGATGCTGCCCAAGACTGCGGCGACCATCGCCGAATTCGAGATCTACCGGCAGTTTTCGCTGATCGACGACATCGAGACGCTGAGCGAACGGGTGGTGGCGGCTGAGCGTCAGTTCCGGGCGCCGACGGCGGGTTAGAACGTCGCGGGCTTTTCACAACCCTCCACCTAAAGCGCCGGAGCTTCACACCAGGTCGTCTTCCAGGCTCGCAAGCCGGGCGGCCTGATCGTCGGCGATCAGGGCCTTGACCACCTCATCCAGCGCTTCGCCCTCGATCACCTTGGGCAGATTGTAGAGAGTGAGGTTGATGCGGTGGTCGGTGACCCGGCCTTGCGGGTAGTTGTAGGTGCGGATGCGCTCGGACCGGTCGCCAGAGCCCACCTGATCCTTGCGGGCCTGGGCGCGGTCGGCGTCGAGCTGGCCCCGCTGGGCGTCGTAAAGGCGAGCTTTTAGCACCTTCATGGCCTTGGCGCGGTTCTGGTGCTGGGACTTCTCCGAAGACGTCACGACGATGCCTGAGGGCAGGTGGGTGATGCGGACTGCGGAATCGGTCTTGTTCACGTGCTGGCCGCCAGCGCCCGACGAGCGATAGGTGTCGATGCGGATGTCGGCGTCGTTCACTTCGATCTCCACGTCCTCGGGCTCGGGCAGCACGGCGACGGTGGCGGCTGAGGTGTGGATGCGGCCCTGGGCTTCGGTGGCGGGCACCCGCTGCACCCGGTGCACGCCGCTCTCGAACTTCATGCGGCCGAACACGCCGTCGCCGGAGATCGAGGCGATAATCTCCTTGTAGCCGCCCATCTCGCCTTCGGAGGCGTCCTCCACCTCCAGCCGCCATCCCTGCAGCGCCGCATAGCGCTGGTACATGCGGAAGAGGTCGCCCGCGAACAGCGCCGCCTCGTCGCCGCCGGTGCCGGCGCGCACCTCAAGGATGGCGGACGCGTTCTCGTCGCGGTCCTTGGGCGCGAGCAGCAGGGCCACAGCGCGCTCAAGCTCCGGCAGGCGTGCATCCAGCGTCGACAGCTCCTCACGGGCCAGGGCTCCCATGTCCGGGTCTGCCGAAGCCGCCATCTCCTCCAGTTCCGGCCGCTCGGCGCGGATGCGGGCCAGCGCACCCACCGCGTCCGCCACGGGGCGAAGCTCGGCGTGCTCCTTGGACAGGCGCACGATCTCCGCCCCGTCCGCCGCCGCCGACATACGCGCCTCCACCTCGTGGAAGCGGTCGAGCACGGTGTTCAGCTTGGCCTGGGGCAAATGCATGGTCGTTCGATATGGATGGGGTCGAGGCTGGCGTAAAGCCGCTGCTCTCATCCTCCCCATCGCAGATGGGGAGGGGGACTGCGGGACGCGGTGGAGGGGCCGTGCGGGAGCACGGAAAGGCCTTCGATGCGGCTTCCGCGCTTCGCGCGGCCCCCTCCCGGCCTGCGGCCGTACTCCCCCACTGGCGTGGGGGAGATAAGCGCAGGGCTAACGCGTCAGGGCGCTGGCGGCGGCGACGGGCGGCGGCGTCAGGCCGGCTTGGCCGTACTGGTAGCCGTAGCCCGCGGGGCGCGCCGTCGAAGGCGTCCAGCCTCCGCGCTTCAGGTCGGTGGCGATGGTCAGGGGCGCCGTCCCCCCGGCCAAGCGCGCACGGTAGACCTGTACGTTCTCCATCACCCGCATGACGTAGTCCCGCGTCTCGGAGAAGGGGATGCACTCGATGAAGTCGGCGGGGTCGGACGCGCCGCCCCGGGGATCGCCGCAGGAGGCGATCCACTGCGGCGGGCGCCCTGGCCCCGCATTGTAGGCCGCCGTGGCCAGCACGTAGGAGCCGTCAAAGTCGGTGGTGAGCTGGCCGAGGAAGGCCGCGCCGAGCTTCATGTTGTAGTCCGGATCGTCCAGGCGCGAAGGCGAATACGCCTCCCCCTGGCGGCGCGCGACCGAAGCCGCGGTGGCCGGCATCAGCTGCATCATGCCGCGCGCGCCGACGTAGGACCGGGCGGTAGGGTCAAAGCTCGACTCCTGGCGGGTTATGGCGAACACGAACGCCGGCTCCGCCAGGCCATAGCCCACGGGCGCGGTGCGGATCGGATAGCCGCGCTGGGGCAGATACAGGCCCCGCATGGCGCCTGAGCGGACCACCCGCATGGCCAGGGACTGGTCGGCGTACAGCCGCGTCAGGTCGACCAGCAGCGCCAGCTCCGCAGGGCTGGTGGTGTCCTCCTCCGCCGCCATGACGAAGCTCGCCAGCAGCTGGTGGTCGCCGGCGTCGCCCAGCATGCGCGCAGCGCGAATCACGTCGCGGCCCTCGAATCGGGCGCGGTCGGCAGGGGTGGGAACCGGGTCGTTCCCCAGCTCGAACTTCACCTGGCCGAGCTTGGCGGCCGACAACTGGCCGTAGAAGGCGGTGTAGTATTTCGCCCCGTCGCCCCAGAACAGGTTGGCGTCCATGGCGTCGCCGCGGGTCGAGGCCGCCCGGCCCCGCCAGTAATAGGCGCGGCTGAGCGTGATGGGCGTGGTGGCACCGGCCTGGAGCCTGGCGAAGTGCCGGTCGGCAAGCTCGGCGTCCTTAAGCTTGGTGAGCGCGATCCAGCCGGCGAAGAACTGCGCCTCGTTGGCGTCCTGCCCGGGCTGCAGGCCGTTGTCGTCAGCCGCCGCATAGGCGCCGCGGTAGTCCAGGCTCTGCAGGGCGGAGAACATCAGCGCCCGCCGCTCCGCCCAGATCGCCTTGGTGACCTCTGGCTGCTCGGGCGTGGCGGTGGGGAAGTTCCGCACCAGGCCCGCGGCGATCGATTCCAGGTTGTGCTTGCGGTAATAATGCGCCCGGTCGAACGCCAGCCCTGGATCGTTCTGGAGGCTGTAGGGCAGGGCGCCTAGCAGCGTTGGCGCATCGGAACGCTCGCCGTGGAAGGCCAGCCGCGCCTGCGCCAGCGCTCGCCGGTCGGGTGTCACCAGCTCCATCATCTGGCGTACGCCTTCGCTCTCGCGGCTGTAGAGCAGCATGTCCAGCCGGGCGGCGTGGTCGTCTTCGGTCAGATAGCTGGAGAAGCGCGTCAGCATCTGGCCCTGCAGCTCGGCGTCGCAGGCATGATTTCGCCAGAAGTGCTTCACCAGCGCCGAGGCGTCGGCGGTGCGCCCCTGCGTCTGGTAGGCCGAGGCGAGCGCGATGGTGCCCTGCGCGGTCTCGGGGTCGCGGCCCTGGAAGATGGCGATGACCTGAGCTGGGGGGATGGCGGCGGTCTCCAACGCCTTTTCGAGCGCGGCGCGCAGGCGCGAGGGCCGCGGCCAGCCACCGAGATCGCGCATGGCCGCCACCAGGGTGAAATAATCGAGGTTGGTCCCGGCCGAGTCCACCATGGCCCAGGTCACCAGCCGCTTGGCGGTCATGTTGGCCATCTGCGCCTGCAAGCCTTGCGCGGTAAGCGTATCCCCGCGCCGCGCCGCCAGCAGGGCCCCTCGCAGAAGGGTCGCGTCCGTCGGTGATAGCGAACTCGACAGGGTCGCATACGGGACCGGCGCCACGATGGGGGCGGGTGGAAGCACGGGCTGGGTGGTCGGCGCGTCCATCGACTGGGCGAAGGCGCCGCTGCAGACCGCGGTCAGCAAGGCGCCGAGCAAGGCCTTGCGGCCGAAGCGCGCGGCGAGGCCACGCTCGGGCAGGCCTGCAGGCGCTGCATCGAAGGGCTCGAGATCGCGGGGGGACGCCGACATTGCGCTCTCCTGGTACTGGACCGCGGGCCAGTCCTGCGCGAGACCGCTGTTGCGGGCAAGCGCTGCGGCCGGATAATCTGGGCGTGGTGTTGTCACACCGTTAATCATGTCCCCAAGCGACGCGCCTCGCGGCGAATTGATGTCGCAAGGGGCGAGGAACCCGGCCGTTCATGCCCGATCCCCTGTTTAGAGGCGTCATCACCGCCCTCGTCACCCCGTTCCGGGACGGGGCGTTGGACGAGGACGCCTTCGTGCAATTGGTGGAGCGCCAAGTGGCCGCTCGCGTGCACGGCGTGTCTCCCGTCGGCACCACCGGGGAGAGCGCGACCCTGACCCATGACGAACGCCGCCGAGTGGTGGAGTTGTGCATCGCCACCGCCGCAGGCCGCGTGCCCGTGATCGCCGGCTGCGGCTCCAACGCCACCGCCGAGGCCATCGAGCTGACGCGCCATGCCAAGACGGTGGGGGCGGATGCGGCCCTGGTGGTCACGCCCTACTACAACCGGCCGAGCCAGGAGGGCCTGTACGCCCACTACGCCGCCCTGAACGAGGCGGTGCAGATACCCATCGTTGTCTACAACGTGCCGGGCCGTACGGCGGGCGACATTTCCAACGAGACCCTGGCGCGGCTGGCCAGGCTGCCTAACATCGTGGGCGTCAAGGACGCCACCGGCGACCTGGCGCGGGCCAGCCTGATGCGGCTGATGTGCGGGGAAGATTTCGTGATGCTCTCCGGCGACGATCCGACGTCGCTCGGCTACATGGCGCACGGCGGCCACGGCTGCATTTCGGTGACCTCCAATGTGGCGCCTGAGGCCTGCGTCGCCTTTCTGGAGGCCGCCATGGCCGGCGACTTCGCCGCGGCGCTGCGCTGGCAGGACAAGCTCGTGCGTCTCCACAAGGCGCTGTTCGCCGACGCCTCGCCCTCGCCGACGAAGTTCGCCCTGTCGCACCTGGGGATCTGCACCCCCGACGTGCGGCTGCCGTTGACGCCCTGCGCCGAGAGCGCCCGGCCGCTGGTGCTTGAAGCCATGGTGCAGGCCGGCGTCTCATGAACAAGCCGCCGCCCTCCACCCAGAAGCTGATCGCGGAAAACCGCCGCGCCCGCTACGACTACTTCATCGAGGAGACGCTGGAAGCGGGGCTGTCGCTCACCGGCTCTGAGGTCAAGTCGCTGCGGCTGGGGCGCGCCAACGTCGCGGAGTCCTACGCCGCGGTGGAGGGGCGCGAGTTGGTGCTGGTGAACGCCTACATTCCCGAATACGCCGCGGCCTCCCGCTTCAACCACGAGCCCCGCCGCCCGCGTAAGCTCTTGATGCATCGCCGCCAGATCGACCGCCTGCTGGGTTCGGTGAACCGCGAGGGGCGCACGCTCATCCCCATGCGCCTCTACTGGAACGACAAGGGTCTGGCCAAGCTGGAGCTGGCCGTCGCCAAGGGCAAGAAGAACCACGACAAGCGCGAAGCCGAGGCCGACCGCGACTGGCAGCGGGACAAGGCGCGGCTGATGCGGGAGAAGGGCTGAGGGCGGACGAAAGGGCTAAGGGCGGACGACCGGGGGGCGCTCATGGCCCAGGACTTTCAGCCGCCTTATTCGACCGTCTCCCCAGGGCTTGTCCCTGGGGTCCAGAGTGCGTCGCTTGCCGGTTGAAGGGGGCGCCCTGGATGCCCGGAACAAGTCCGGGCAAGACGGAAATGACGCTGGGCAGGATCATCCTGCTCTAAGTCAGCGTCACCATCAGCGGCGTGTGGTCTGACGGTTTCTCCCAGCCGCGGGGCGTCTTCTGCACCTCGCTTGCCTCAAGCCGGTCGGCGGCCTGGGGGGTGAGCAGGGCATGGTCGATGCGGATGCCGTGGTCGTGCTCGAACGAGTTTCGGAAATAGTCCCAGAAGGTGTAGGCGTGGGGCTCCGATCCCACCGCCAGATGCGCGTCGGTGTAGCCGAGGTTGGTGAGCGCCTGGTGCGCCGCGCGGCTCTGCGGCTGGTATAGGGCGTCATGCACCCAGCTCGACGGCTTGTCACAGTCGAGCGGCGTAGGGATCACGTTGAAATCGCCGGCCAGCACCGTCGCCTCCTCCAGCAACAGCAGGCTGCGAGCGTGAGCGTACAGACGCGCCATCCAGGTCAGCTTATAGTCGAACTTCTCGGTGCCGATGGGATTGCCGTTGGGCAGGTAGATGGACGCGACGCGGATGGGTGAGGGCGCCTCAACCACCGCCTCCAGATAGCGGGCGTGGGTGTCTGCATCGCCGCCGCCGGGCAGGCCGCGCCGGGCCTCCTCCAGCGGGTGCTTGGACAGGATCGCCACGCCGTTGTAGCTTCTCTGGCCGTGAACCAGAACGTTGTAGCCCAGCGCCTCTACAGGCTCGCGCGGGAAGCGCTCGTCCACGCACTTCAGCTCCTGCAGGCAGGCGACATCGGGCTGCTCCTCCTCCAGCCAGCGCAGGAGAAGCGGGAGCCGCGCGTTGACGGAGTTCACATTCCAGGTAGCGATGCGCAT
>CAXTRP010000005.1:0-7267 GCA_964246615.1 uncultured Caulobacteraceae bacterium
TCTACTGCGGCCTGCTCGGCATGGTTGTCAGCGACGAGGACGCCAGCACCCTGTGGCTGCGCGGGCTGGAGGAGGCGTGCCATCACAGCCTGGTGCTGAAGCTCGGCGATCCGGCGGCCGAGCGGGTCGGGATGCGCGTCCTCACCGAGGAGGACCTGGACCTCTGCCAGGCGCACTTCGCCGCCGCGGGGTTCCCGACCGAGTGGGTCGAGGTCGAGTTCCAAGGCCGGACGCTTCACACCACCGACCCGGCCGGAACGCCGCTGGAGTTCTGCGCCACCATGCAGACGCGCCCGCGCCTTTTCGCCCACGCTGATCGCTTCCACGGCGCCTGCGCGCTGCGCCTGGACCACTTCCAGGTGGTCACGCCCAAGGTTCGCGACTGTCTCGACTTTTACAACGGTATGGGGTTCCGACTGTCGGAATATGTCGTCAAGGGCGACAGCCTCGAGATGATCTTCCTGCAGCGGAAGGGTAATCCCCACGACATCGTCTTCGCCAACAGCGCCGGGCCGCGCCTGCATCACTGCGCCTACCAGGTGCCGGAGACGCACCACCTGATGCACGTCTGCGACCTCTTCGTGGTTGGCGACAAGGAGGGTCAGGTGGAGTTCGGGCCGGCGCGGCATTTCAGCCCCGGCCTCGCCCGCTTCCTCTATTTGCGCGACCCCGACGGGCACCGGATCGAGCTCTTCCCCAGTCACTACCATACGGTGGACATCGAGGACGAACCCCTGGAATGGGAGGCGCCCGAGTTCAAGATCGGGGGCTGGACCGAGCCGCCGCAGCGCTGGTGGAACGACACAACCGCCTTTGTCGAGACTGGTCGCTGATCCTTCCGGAGTCTTTCACATGCGCATCGTAACCTTCTCCCGGAACGGCGGCGTCCATCACGGCGTGCTCGCCGGCGACCGGGTCCGCATCCACCCGACGGCGACCTCGGCCATGGAGTTGGCCATGAACGCCGCCGCCCATCCGGCGGGCGAGGAGGTCGCTCTGTCCGAGGTCACGCTGCTCGCGCCGGTCCCGCGCCCGGGCAAGGTGGTCTGCATCGGCTTGAACTATCGCGACCATGCGGCGGAGGGGGGCAACGCAATCCCCGACTATCCGTCCGTGTTCCTGCGCGGCGCGACCTCGCTGGTCGGCCCGGGCGCGCCCATCATCATGCCGGCGTGCTCGGACAAGCTCGACTTCGAGGCCGAGTTGGGGGTGGTGATCGGCCGTACCGCCACCAACGTGCGCGAGAACCCGCTCGACTACGTCGCCGGCTACTGCTGCTTCAATGACGGCACCATCCGCGACTACCAGCGCAAGACGAGCCAGTGGACGATCGGCAAGAACTTCGACCTGACCGGCGCCTTCAGCGCCGAGCTGGTCACGCCCGATGAGCTGCCGTCCGGCGCTTCAGGGCTGAAGATCACGTCCCGCGTCAACGGCGAGATCATGCAGAACGGCGACACCGGCGACATGATCTTCGACGTCGCCACCCTGGTCACCGTCCTGTCGGAGGCCATGACGCTGGAGCCCGGCGACGTCATCGCCACAGGAACGCCTGCCGGTGTGGGCTATGCGAGGAAGCCGCCCGTCTTCCTGCGCGAAGGCGACGAGATCGAGATCGAGATCGAGCGGATCGGCAAGGCGACCAACCCGGTCGCCCGCCGCGGCAAGTAATCCTCGCGCCGAGGCATGATCCACTCCGCCCTTAACGGTGGGCCGGCGATGTTCCCGAGAGTGGGGCGGAGCGTTCGTTGAAGCCGCTCAGCCGCCCCGCCTAGCCTGAAACGCGGCGTGCTCCCGCCGGACGAAGTCCTCGAAGCTGGTCGGCGGCCGGGCGAGCAGCCAGCTCAGGACGTTGGGGTTGCCCAGGAAATCGTGGCGGCTGTAGTGGGCGCTGATGGCGCGGATGACCCGCAGCTGGTAGTCGAGCACGGCCGGGTCGCCGTCCCCGAAGCGCGCGCGCACGAAGGCTTCGGTGTCCATCTGTTCGACGCCGATCTCGCGCCCTAGCACCTTGGAGAGGACGCCGCCGATGTCATAGGCGGTGAAGCGGCCGGGGGCGGCCAGTTCGTAGGTCGCGCCAGCGTGGCGCTTCGGCTCGCCCAGCACCAGGGCGGCCACGTCGGTGATGTCCTCCAGGTCCACCATGGACTGGCGCCGGTCCAGCGACCAGGCCAGGCGGAAGGGCTCTCCCGCGAAGACGGGCCATACCCTGTGCGGCAGCATGTAGTTGGTCGGCTGCAAGATGGTGAACTCCAGCCCGGAGGACAGCAGGTGCTCCTCCTGGTCCCGTTTGATCTCGTGCTGGATCAGGTCGGTGGCGATGGCGTGCAGCACCGAGCTGAACACGAAGTGGCCGACGTTCGCGGCCCGCGCCGCGTCGATCATGGCGAAGCCCATGGCGCGCTCGTCGGGATGCACGGTCGGACCGATGTGGTAGACGCGCTCGACGCCCTGCACCGCGCGGGCCACCACGGCCGGATCGGCGAGGTCGCCCATAACCACGTCCTCGACACCCAGGCCGCGCAGGTGGTCAGCCGAGGCTTGGCTCTGGACCGAGGCGCGGATCTTATGGCCCGCCGCGAGCAGCTTGGGCACGAGCCGCTTGCCTTGGTTGCCGTTGGCGGAGGTGACCAGGATCATGTCGAACACTCTCGATTGCAAACGCCCGGGAGGCGCGGCCTAAGCCGCTCAAACCCTCCAGCACGACAGGGACGGATAGGCCGTCTAGGCGGCGGCTCGGCTGGGTGCGGCTGCGATCTGGCGACCAGCCAGCATCTCCCGCGCCGAGGCGATCAGGGACGCGCTGTCCGATGCGGACGAGGCGCCGAAGACGTAGAAGTCCGGCCGGACCAGCACAGCCTCCACGCCCAGCCGGTCGAACCAGGCGGCGTAGACGCCATCGAGGTCGACCGTATCGCCCTCAGGACCGAAATCGGCGACGACGCCTCCCAGAGCGCGGATCGCGTCCCGCTCCGAGCCGCCGAGGGCGGGCGACGGGGCCTTGGCGCGCAACAGCAACTGCCATCCCCTTCCGACGACGTCGTCGAACAGCCCCTCGCGTCCGTCGCGTCTCACGCGGCCCTGAACGGACAGGTAGCCGGCGTTCGGGTCATCGGCCAAAAAGCCGCCCCCGTCTCCAAGCCGGGGTTCCGGCGGGGGCTTCAGGGCGAGCGCCGGGTCCTTCATCGCCGCCTTCATGCGGGCGTCTCGCGCGGCGACCTCGTCGGGATCGAGCATGCAGATCACCCGGCCCATCTCGACGGCCTGGCGGATGATCTCCTGCACGTGTTCCGAACGCTCGGCGCCGTAGGAGTCCAGAAGCGTTTCCGAGGCGCCGCCGCCCAGCACGGCCGCCAGCCGCCAGCTCAACGCCATCCCGTCGCGCATGCCGGAGCAGAGACCCTGGCCGAGGAAGGGCGGCATGAGATGCGCCGCATCCCCCGCCAGCATCACGCGACCCTTCTTCCACTGGTCCGCCCAGGACCCTCGAAAGGTGTAGACCGTATGACGCTCGAGCGTCGCGTTGTCCGGGTTGATGTTGGAGGGCGCCAGCAGTTTCCAGACCATCTCGGGCGTGTTGATCTCCTCGTTGGTCTCGTCAGGCAGGCGCATGAACTCCCAGCGCCGGCGACCCGGGCCGCTGGCCACCAGCGTCGTCGGCCGCGCCGGGTTGCAGTGCTGCACGACGTAGGGATTCCAAACTCTCTCCCCGTGGGGAAGGACGTCCACGACCAGCCAGTCATAGGCGAAGCCGAGGTCAGTCTGGCCGATGTCGAGCAGCCGGCGGACCGCGCTCCGTGCGCCATCGGCGCCGACGACGTATCTGGCGTCCACGCTCTGCCGGTCGTCGGGATCCTCGGGCGCCGCGAACTCCAGCGCGACATGGTCATCCCGTTCCTGGAGCGAAACGAGCTCGCGGCCCCGGTGGATATGGACTCGCGGCGAGGCTTCGAGCTTGCGCAGGATCATCAGCTCGAGGTCGGGCTGGTAGAACATGTTCATCTGCGCCCAGCCAGACGCGCCAGGGCGGTTCCAGTCGATCCGCAGCAGCGTCTCACCGGCCTGATCGAGGAACTCGTAGGTCTTGTCGGGCCCGATCACCGGATCGAGCAGGGGCTCCATCTCGGTCGCCAGCCCGGCGTCCTGCAGTTGGCGGACGATCTCGTGGTCCACGCCGCAGGCGCGGGGCAGCGGATAAAATCCCGGCCAGCGCTCGTGAAGGGAGACCGACACGCCCCGCTGCTCAAGGAGGAGCGCGGTGAACAGCCCCACGGGACCGGCTCCGACGATCGCGACATCAGTCGTCAAGGTAACTCCCTAATGCTCTACAGCGCGAGCCGAACACGCGCCGATGCAGGTTCAGGCCGCCGACGCTTCTCCGCGTACGTCGGCCGAGAACGGCAGTATGCTGCCGTACCCCCCGCGCAGGAAGACGAGAGGCGGGTCGGGCCGCTCCACGTCCAGAGCCAGGACCTGCCCGATCGCGATGTCGTGGTCCCCCGCCTCGTGGACGGCGTACATCTGGCAATCGATCCAGGCGACCACGCCTTCGATGATCGGAAGCCCCGACCGGGACAGGCGATAAGGGATCTTGTCGAACTTGTTTTCGGCCTTGGACGCCAACGTCTTGCAGATGTCGAGCTGGCGCTCCGCCAGCACGTTCACGCAAAAATGGCCCGCGGCCTGGATCTTGGGCCACGTCTTGGACTTGCGGTCAGGCAGGAAGGCGACCAGCGCCGGTTCGAGCGAAACGGAGGTGAAGGAGCCGACGACCATGCCGACCGGACCCGAAGCGCCCAGAGCAGTGATGACGCAGACCCCGGTGGGATAGTGGCCGAGGATCCGGCGGAACTCTTGACCGTCGAGCGCTACCGTCATCCTCGAAGTCCTCCAAGGGCGGCTTCGTTCACTCGCCGCGCACGGTCCAAACAGAACCTTGGTTGAGGGTTGACCGCTTTACGAGCCACGTCTTATGTCACCAGATCACTTTGTCAATGTCGCAGACCTTCGACATCGACGTCGCCGCCCGGCGGCTCCTATTCGGAACGGGATCATGGACGTAGTCAAGTTCGCGAACGCGCCCTTCTACACGGCTCCCGATCATGAGGAGATCGTGGCCAGGCGGCTCCAGGGCGGGGAGGCGAGCGCGGCCGATTTCGTCATGGTCGGTCATTCGTCCTTCCCCGACGGGGCGGTCATACCGATGGGAGCGGGGACGTTTGGCAAGGTATACGTGGTCACCGAAGGTGCGCTCACCATCGAGCAGGAGGACGGGGTGCGCCATGTCCTGCATACCGGCGACAGCATCTTCATCGCCGCAGGCGAGGCGCGGGCGATGCGCAATGAGGGCGGCTCGCCCGCGGCGATGATCGTGGTAACGCCCCCGCCGCAAAAGTAGGCGGGGTGCTGCCTTCGGGCGAGGGGTGCATGGCCTGGTTCGTGCCCTAGACGGCGTTGGCCGCCGTGACCATCCCGGCTCTGCGCCGTGACAGGGTCGCCAGGGAGAGCAGTCCGAAGGCGACTACGGGAAGCGCCGGTAGCAGCATCAGCCCCTGAGCGTAGGAGCCCGTGCGGTCGAAGACGCTGGCCATGAAGATCGGGCCAGTGATCGCCCCGATCAGCGTGATGGAGAAACAGGTTCCGAAAATCCGCGAGTAGGCCTGTCGTCCGAACCGACGCGCGACGACGTAGCCCATGACGTCGATCTCCGCCCCTTGCACGGCGCCCAGCAGGAACCCAGCCGGCAGCGCCCATCGTATTCCGTGGATCAGGAGGAGGAAACCGATCGCCTGGCCTGCGAAGAAGAGGCCGGCGACGCCCAGGACTGGGAAGCGATCGAGCATGGCTCCCGTGAAGAGCCGGCCGAACAGGGACCCTGCCGAGCCGATGGCCACGATCGACACCACCTGGGACGTCGAAGCGCCACGGTCGGCAAGCAGCGCTGGAAGGTGAAAGTTGCAGCCCACGACAGCGAAGATGACGAGCAGGAAAGACGCCGAGTAGAGCCAGAAGTCCCGCGTGCGCAGGGCGCCCGTAAGAGACAAGCCGCCAAGCTCGATCTGGGCGGCGTCGGCGCGGCGCTCCGCCTCGGGCATCGGCCCGGGGTTGTCGCGAACGAAGAGGAGGAGGTTGGCGAGACCGATGGCAAGGCCGGCGAGCCCGGCGGTGACGAAGGCGACCCGCCATCCGCGTAGTGAAATGGTCTTCGCGATCAGGTAGGAGAAGCCGCCGACGCCCACCGCCAGACCCGTCGAGGTGATCGCGAGCGCCAAGCCCAAACGCTTGTCGAACCAGCGTTGCGCCAGGCCCATGAAGGCGGGATAGCTCGCCAGGTTCCCCATCGTCACGGCTACGGCCATGATGCTCAGGAATGCGACGTACGAATGGGCCAGCGAGAGGGCGGCGTAGCTCACGCAGCCGAGCGTGGTTCCGACCACAGCGACCCGGCGAGCCCCAAACCGATCGACCAGATAGCCGGCGACCGGCAGGATAAGGGCGTTGAACAGCGCGGCCACCGAAAGGACAGCCGAAAACTGGGTGCGTGACCATCCAAACTCGCCAGTGACCGACTTGGTGAAAAGCCCCAGAGGCTGCAGCAGGATGGCGGGTGTCGCCACACTCATCCCGATGAAGCAGCCAACCAGCACGCGCCAACGACTCACTATAATCTCTCCCTGTCTTTATGCTGTTCGCCTAGCCGGGTGCTTGCCGGGGAGCGAACGTCTAATTGAGCACGCTTCGTTCATCTCGTTGAATACGTGCTAGCGTCGTCTGGCGTAGGCGCTGCACCTGACAGGTGCTGGCTCGGATTAACGGTATTATAATCTCCGATGCTTCATCCTGAAGACTACCCGATCCATAGCGGGAAATTGACGCAGACGTTAATGGGCTGTCGTGACGTACACAAGATTGACGCCCCTCTCATTCTGGGGTAGCTCTCAACCTGTGTCGCGCCGCAAACGGCGTAGGCCCATCAAATGTCACGGTCACAGGTGGCAAGTTATAGGGGGAGGGCTGCATGCGCTTTGTTAGCGTAATTGCGATGGCTTGTTTCGCATCGACGTGTTCCGCCGCGTATGCCTACGCGCAGCAGGGAACCGCGCCCAGCGATCAGGCGGGTACGCCTCTACAGTCTCCGTCACCCACCCTGCCGTCCGCAGGGGTGAGTTCGACGCCGTCGCAGTCGACGTCTCCGCCGCCGCCTCCGTCGTCCGGAGTAACCGTGGAGACTGTGATCGTCACCGCCAACAGGCGCGCAGAAAACCTG
>CAXTRP010000005.1:7277-17184 GCA_964246615.1 uncultured Caulobacteraceae bacterium
CCTGCAGAACGTTCCTGTGTCAGTGACCGCCGTGACGGGTGCAAACCTTGTGAACAGCGGCGTAACGAACCTGCAGGACCTCTCGGCCGTAGTTCCCGGGCTTGTGGTCCAGAACGGCGGCTTTGCGACCAACCACCTTCGCGGGGTGGGTAGCTCTACAGTGGGTCCAGGACTCGAGAACGCCATCGCCCTCTATGTGGACGGGGTCTACTACGCCTCTGCAGCCACCAACCTGGTGGACTTCGTCGATGTATCGCAAGTCGAAGTGCTGAAGGGCCCGCAGGGCACGCTGTTTGGCCGCAACGCGACGGGCGGCCTGATCCAGGTTACGACCAAGACCCCGACCCACGATCCCCACATGGACGCCGATCTAAGCTACGGCAACTACGAGACCGGCAAGGGCGACCTCTACATAACGGGAGGCCTGACCGACAATTTGGCTGCCGACTTGGCGATCCAGGCGAGTGGGCAGGGTCAGGGTTACGGCTATAACCATGCCACTGGCGACGATGTCTACCAGACCGACTCTCGCGTCGACGCCCGTTCCAAGTGGGTGCTGGACATATCGCCGAAGACCCACGTGACCACCATCTTCGATTACTCCCAGGTCCGCTATTCCAACCCCGCCATCACGCTGATTCCCGGAACGAACGTGCTGCCCTTCGTGGGCCCGACCTACCGTTACTCCAACCCGTGGGACACCGACACCGACTCGCAGCCGCTGACCTTCTCCAAGAGCGGCGGGGTGAGCACCAAGCTTGAGCAAGACTTGGGTTTCGCGCGCTTCAACAACATCGTCGCCTATCGGCAGTCCTCGTTCTTCTCGAGTTTCGATACGGACGCGACGGCCACGCCTCTGGAGCGCACCTACCTTCAGGACCGGGAGCACACCTTCACGGAGGAGGCGCAACTCCAGTCGGAAAAGGGTGATCGCATACAGTACACGGCGGGCATCTTCTACTTCAGCAACGATGGGAAGTACGCGCCCGGCAGCCAGATCCAGTTTCCGGGCCGCTTCTCTCCGGTCGCGCCCCTCGATGCGATCGGCACCGTGGGAGAAGAGGTCTCCACCTCTGTGGCTGGCTATATCCAGGGAACCACGGAGATACTGCCGGCGACCAACCTGACGCTTGGCGCCCGCTACACCTATGAGCGGCGCACCATTGCGGGATCGGAGACCGGCATCGTCGGGAACGACATTCCAATCGCGACTCTGGTCACGGCGAACAACGCGAAGAACTTCTATCGGCCGACGTTCAGGGTGGCGCTCGACCACAGGTTCTCGCCGGAGGTGCTCGGCTATGTGTCCGCCAACACGGGCTTCAAGAGCGGCGGCTTCAATACCCAGAACATCACCGACCCGGCGTTTGCTCCGGAAACGCTGAACGCCTACGAAGCCGGACTTAAGACGGACCTGCTGGATCGCCGCTTGCGCCTGAACGGATCGTTCTTCTATTACGACTACAACCACATCCAGGTGCTGTTCATCGAGAGCGGCGGCAGCACCGGAGTGATCAACGGACCTCACGCCGTCAGCTACGGCACAGACTTCGATGCCGAGGCCCGGATCACCAAGGACTTCACCTTCACGGGCGGTCTCGAATACGTCCATGACCGCTTCACGTCCGCGAACCCGGGCGTGCCTACCGGCGTGGAAGGCGGCGGAATTCCCTCGTTTGAGGCTTCCGCGCGAGGCAACCGCCTGCCGGTCACGCCCGATGCGGTGGTGGATTTAAAGGGCGACTACCGGTTTGATCTTCTCGGTGGCAACGCCAATGCCGACGTAACCTACCAGTACAACACCGGCTGGTTTGCTGAACCCGACAACATCATCCACCAGGCTCCCTTCAGCCTGCTCAATGCTTCGTTGAGGTGGAAGTCGCCTGGCAACACCTATACCGTCGCCCTGTTCGCGACGAACTTGACCAATACTGTGGTTCAGGCCTTCGGTTCCACACTACCGACCGGAGAGGATTCCTACTCGCTCGCCGCGCCCCGGCTTTACGGCGTGACCGTCGGCTATCATTTCTGACCGGATCGGGTTGGCTTCGCCAGCGCGCGGTCGAGCGTCTGGCCGCCGTTCAAGACGCGATGTTCGTGTCGCCCATAGCCCTGCACCGGGGCCACGAGGGCTCGCCGACCCGTCATGGCGGGCCGGCGGCCTACAGGCGGTCGCTGGAGACATGCTTGAAAAGTTTGCCGTCTCATCCGTGAGGCTTTCCCCCAGCGTCCAGGAGCGTTAGGGCCCACGGGCTTGCACGCGCCGAGCCTTGGAGGTGGGATGAGTGTTCAACTCACTTGGTCTCTTTGTTGACGCGTGGGTCGGCCGGTGGTAACGCGAGGATATATGAGTGGTATGATCCAGAGGGACGAGACGGCTGCGACCCATCAAGAAGGGGAGGCGCGCACCGGCGTCTTTGCAGGTCCGATCTCCGGGCTCAGGTATGAGTCAGCCAGAGGATCCGGCGTCACCAACGAACGCGGCGAGTTTCACTACAGCGACGGTGAGGCGGTCACCTTCCGGGTAGGTAGGCTCGTGCTCGGGTCGGCGGAGGGCGCATCCAGAGTCAACCTGGCCCAGCTGGTGAACCGGGTTGCAGGCAAGATCGACAAGCTTCGCGACCCGCTGGTGACAAATCTCGCCCGTCTCATCCAGACTTTCGACCAGACCGGCGATGTAGAAGCGGGCGTGACGATCTCGCCGCTCGTGCACGACCTGGTCGGGCAGATCGTCATCAACTTCAACCAGCCGGAATTGGCTTCTGCGGACGGCGCGGTTCCCGCCGCCGCCGGCTTCGCAGATGATCCCGTGATCAAGGCCCTCCTGGCGACGCTCAACGCGACACCGGGCGTCTTCACGGCGAACGCGCCCCGCACGCTTCGTTCCGCCGCCGCCGCCCGCAACGAGCTCCGTCGCAACATCCGCGGCATCATCAAGATGACCGACGTCAAGTTGCCGTTGCGCGATGGTTCCTACGTCTACGCCGACGTCTTCCGCCCCGCCGCCGGGGGGGAACACCCGGTGGTCATGAGCAAAGGCTTTTACGGCAAGAGCTTCTACCACGAGTGCATCTGTAACGAGGATGACGTGCAGATGAAGGAGGAACTGGAGGATCGATTCTTCTCCGGCAATCCCGACGGTCTGCAATACGAAAATCACGAGAGCGTCGACTCTTCGGTCTGGGTTCCCAATGGCTTTGTCTGTGTTCGCGTGGACGCCCGGGGGGTTTGCAAGAGCCCTGGTGTGCAGGCGCCCTTCAGCATCCAGGAGGCGGAAGACTATTACGACGCCATCGAATGGGCGGGAGTCCAGACGTGGTCCAACGGCAGCGTCGGCCTCTGGGGCATGTCCTACCTGGCCATGTCGCAGCACAACGTTGCGAGCCTGCAGCCTCCTCACCTGAAGGCGATGATCGCGCTCGGCACCGACTCCGACATCTACAACGAGGCGCTTTACGGCGGCGGTATCTTCGGGGTCGGTTTCTGGAACTGGTGGTGGAAGGCCTGGTCCGGCGGCAACTTCTGCGGCGTGCGGCAGGAGACCGACTGGATGGCTCGCGTGCTCGCAACGCCTTTCAACGATCCTTCCGCCTATGGCCCGCGCGGCTCAATCTTCATGATCCCCGAAATCGACAAGGCCACAGCGCCCGTCTGGATCGTCGGCCCCCAGACCGGGGCGATAATCCACCAGCTGGGAAGCAGTGAGACCTTCATCCGCTCCACAGGGGTCCAGGCCAAGCGGTTCGACTTCGTCGATGCCTGGTTCCCCTACAGCTACAAGGACTCGACGGTCGCGGAGCACATGCGCTTCTTTGATCACTGGCTGAGGGGCGAGGACAACGGGGCGATGGACGGTCCGCTGGTCCGAGTCCAGGTCAGGACCGGCGGCGGCGCCCACTTCATGCTGGAAGAGGCTGAGTGGCCGATGGCGCGGACCAGCTATCGGCGGTGGTACCTGGACGCATCGCCCTCGGACTGGAAGGGCGATGGGTTGCGTCAGGATTTCATGCGCCTTGGCGAGGCTCCGCCCGCAACCGAAGCGAGCGCCGCTTATGACGCGCACCTTGAGCTAGGTCAGCCGACCATCGCCCCATCGGGTCCTACCGGTGGCACGCCGCGCTGGTCGACCGGCGTCTCCTTCATCAGTGATCCCCTGATCGAGGACATGGTGCTGGCCGGCTACATGAAGGTGGGGCTCTGGGTCTCCTCCACCAGCCGCGACATGGACATCTTCGTGTCCTTGCGGGTGCTCGACGAGCAGGATCGGGAAATTCGCTACGAGTCGCTGGTTCACCCCATCGACCCGGTCAACATCCACCCTGTGGGTCATGGCCTGCTAAAGGTTTCCCACCGGAAGATCGACGAGGCGAGATCGACGCAGTACTGGCCCGTCCACACCCACACGGAGGCCGATCACGCGCCGCTCAAGGACAACGAGATCGTCCCGATCGAGGTCGGCCTGAACCCAAGCTCTGCGATGATCCGCAAGGGGTGCCGGCTGCGTGTCGACCTGCAGCCCTACTCACCGGCGGGTCTGCCGGTCCGCGCCTATGACGAAACCTATCATCTCGGCGCGACCAACGCGATCTACACGGGGCCAGACCATCCCAGCTACCTGCAATTGCCCATCGTTCCACCAAAGGGCGTCTGACCGCAGGCTGTGCACGCCTCCACACCGAACCCCTTCCACAGGAGCTCTCGATGACGACTGTGACTCAAGACAAGGCCGAAAGGCTCGCGACGATTTTGGGCAATGTCCGCTTGCTCGGACCCGTGCTGCGCGAACGTGCGTTGGCCGCCGAACGGGCGGGGCGTCATTCGGACGAGACAATCGCTGACATCGACGCCACCGGCGCCTTCAACATCGGCAGCCCGGCGGAGTTCGGCGGCGACGAGCTTACTGTGCGCCAGCAGCTCGAAGTGATCATCGAGATGGCGAAATGGGACGGGTCGTGCGGCTGGACTACCTGGGTGGCGGCCTCGACGAACTGGCTCCCCGTGGGATTGGGCACCAAGGTGGTGGAAGAGGTTTATGGGGACAAGTGGGTCGGGCCGCGGGTGGCCGGATCAAGCCACTTCCCCGCGTCCCGTGGCAAGGCCAAGCGCGTTGAGGGCGGCTGGGTTCTCTCCGGCGGCCCCTGGACCTTCGGCAGCGACTCCCTTTGGGCTCCCTACACCAATCTCGGGTGCATCGCCAACGACGGCGAGGGGCCCTACCTCGTCGGCGCCCAGGTCCCGCGCGACCAGCTGCGGTTCATCGACGACTGGCAGGTTGCGGGCATGCGCGCCACCGGCAGCGTTTCCCTCACCCTCGTCGAGGACGAACTCTTCATCCCGGACCATCGCTGCGTGGACTTCCGCTACGTGGTGGGGATGACGCTGGACACCGGTCTCAAGGGCTCCATCTGGAAGGCGCCGTCGCTTGGCTGGGCCTTCAGCCTGATGGGCGGCATGTCGATCGGCTTGGCGCAGGGCGCCTTGGAGCGTTTCCTTGACCGCTCAAAAGGTCGGCCCATCCGCGGCACCACCTACAAGAACCAGCTCGAGGCGCCCTTGACGCACCTCATGCTGGCCGAGGTGCATTCCAAGATTCAGGCCGCGACCCTGATGGCCCGAGCCAACGCCGAAGAGACCGACCGTCTGGGCGTCCTGGCCGCCGCCGGCACACCGGCCGAGCCGGAATACATGAAGATGTTCAGCGCCCGCGTGCTGGTCGAGACGGCCTACGTCGCCAAGTGGTGCGCGGAGGCGATCGAACTTCTCCAGCGCAATTCCGGCTCGACGGCGATCATGGAAAGCGAGCCGATCCAGCGGGCGTGGCGCGACGCCCGGGTCGTCACCCTGCACGGGGCCCTGAACCTGGAAGCGTTGTCGGAGAACTATGGCCGCCTGCTCGCCGGCATGGAAGCGCACAAGAACACCGGCATCACGACGCTGGATCGCTTCGCACCGGCCGAATTGAAGAAGGTCGCCTGAGCTACGGCTGAAGGTCGGATCGACGGGAGCGCGCGAGGCAGCCCCTCTAATCTTCGCCGATCCTACCTTCGCCCGGCGAAAACCGGCCGCCTTTCTCGGCATTTCGACGGTATGATCAAAGACGTTCAACGCGTCGGGCGACGGCGATGTGTTGGGCGTTTGCGTCGGGGCTTAGCCGGCCCGCCACCATGTTGACGCCCCTCTCATAAAGGGATACCGCCGGGCGCAAGTCGCATCGGGCCACCCTCGACGCGGCCTTCGTAAGCTCTCGATAGGGTGAATTGCGAGGCGTCGGATCGCTCGGCTAGAAGGGGCCCGTCTCAGCAAGCTCTGCTATCGTCAAAGCCTCGGGCCCGTCGTTTCGCGGCGAAGTATTGATCCGCACAGTCGTGACTAGGTTGATATATGCGTCACGACCCATAACAGGCCGCCACGCGCAAGGGTGTCCGGCCGAAAGCTACCAGGAGGAATGCGAGCGTGACTGATACAGACAAGACTGACGTCATTGAAGTCCTGAACCTCTACGGCTTCGCGCTCGACGCAAAACAGTGGGACCTGTTCGATCTCATCTTCACGCAGGACGTGACGGCGGAGTTCGGACCGGCCAGCGCTCTCTGGACAGACCTCGACACGTTCAAGAAAGCTTTCGCCGCCTTCCACCTGACCCTCGACAACCAGCAGCACCAGATGATGGGCCAACTGGTCCACGTCGAGGGCGATACCGCCTACGCCTTCAGCTACGGCAACTGGCTGCTCATCCGCAATTCCGCCGAGGGCGGCCACCAGTGGATCGGCACGGGCTGGTACGACGACCTGCTGGTCAGGACGGGTCAGGGGTGGCGGATCAAGCGGCGCGTGTGCCGGCTGATGTCCTGGACCGGAAACCCGGCTGTTCCCCAGCCGAACATCGGCCAAGCGCCGGACATGCAGACGCACGTGCTGGGCGTCCACTGCGAAGAAGGCAAGGTCGGCTACTTCAACGCGATCAAGGCGAGGCAGGCCCAGGGTCACTGATCCGGCTCCAGGGAGGTGCGACTGTGCCTTCCAGGGCGAAGCCGCTTCGCGTCGCCCTGGACCCCCGCTCAGCCTCGCACAAGAACGGCTCCGTCGCGAACGGCGATGCGACTGCCCCTGGCGGGGTTCTTCAAGCTTAGTCAGCTCGGCGTTCCGGCGGCGCCTCGGAGCTGTTTGGAAACCGATCTCCCGCGATAGATCGAACGAGGAAACGACATGACCCAGGCAGAGAAGGTCTTCGTCCCGACCAACGCCTATACGGGAGGGCCGGAACACGGAATCTCGGCCGCTTTCGATCCGGGTGTCCGAACCTTGCCGGCCGGCCACCAGAACGGGCCGATGTTTCGCGCCTTGCCCGTCGACATCGTGTTCGAGAAGGATGTGGCCGTCACCCTGCGCGACGGGGTCAAGATCTACGTCGACATCCTGCGCCCCGCCGGCGCCGAGCGGGCGCCGGTCCTCGTCGCCTGGAGCCCCTACGGCAAGAGCCAGGGAAGTTCTCCCGGCGCCGTCGGACTGTTCGCCATGCTCGGCATGAAGCCTGGCCGCCTGTCCGGCCTGGAGAAGTTCGAAGGGCCCGATCCCGCCTACTGGTGCGCGCACGGCTACGCCGTCTGCAACCCCGACCCGCGCGGCATCGCCAATTCCGACGGCGACAGCGTCATGTTCGACCGCCAGGAGGGCCGGGACTGCCACGACCTGATCGAGTGGCTCGCCGTGCAGGACTGGTGCACGGGCAAGGTCGGAATGAGCGGCACCTCCTACCTCGCCAACGCGCAGTGGGTTACGGCCGCCGAACAGCCCCCCCACCTCGCTGCGATCAATCCGGAAGAAGGCTTGAGCGACATCTACCGCGACCTTGTCATGCGCGGCGGGATGCCCGACCTCGGCTTCGCCGAGCGGCTCCGCAGGTCCTACGCGGGCAAGAACAAGCGTGAGGACAATGCGCTGGAGGCCGAGCGGTACCCCCTGATGAACGCGCTGTGGGAAGACAAGATTCCCGCCTTCGACAAGATCACCGTCCCCGCCTACGTGGCCGCCAGCTACTCCAACACGCTGCATACGGCCGGCACCTTCCGCGCGTGGCGCAGGATGGCCTCGCAGGACAAGTGGTTGCGCATCCACAACGTCCAGGAATGGCCGGACTATTACGCAGACGAGAACGTCGAGGACCTACGCCGCTTCTTCGACCACTATTTGAAGGGCGAGGACAACGGCTGGGAGACGACGCCGCGGGTCCGCTACGCCTTGCACGATTTCAAGGGCGGCGACCAGCTCAACCAGCCCGCCGAGACCTTCCCGCCGCAGGGCGTCACCGATACGAAATACTACCTCGACGGCATGTCACGAGCCTTGACCTTGGTCGAGCCCGCCAATCCATCGACGGCGGAGTACAGCGCCGAAGCGAACCCGGCGCTGGCGTCGTTCTGCGTCCGCTTCGACCGGGAAACCGTTATGGTCGGCTACCCCAAGGCTCGCCTGTGGGTCGAAGCCAAAGGCTCCGACGACATGGACCTTTTCGTCCTGGTCCAGAAGCTGGACGCCCAAGGAAGCCCGCTGAAGCAATTCACCGTTCCAAACCAGAGCGCGCGTATGCAGGACCTCACGGAAAGCGGTTCGTCGATCCTGTGCTACAGGGGTTCCAATGGCCGCCTGCGCGCATCCGCCCGCCGCCTGGACCCGGCGCTGACAACCGACGCGATTCCGGCCCACAGCTTCGACCGGGTGGAGAAGCTGTCGCCCGGCGAGGTGGTGGAGCTCGAGATCGACCTCTTTCCGGTCGGTCTCCTGTTCTACCCCGGCGAGCAGCTCCGCCTGGTGATCAGCGCCCGCAACCTGCTGGGGCCGATGATGCCGATGGTGGACGACTACACGCCCGCCAACAAGGGACAGCACGTGATCCACACGGGCGGAACCCACGCTTCCTACCTCCAGCTGCCCATTGCGCCTCCTCGTAGTTAGACATTTCTAACGTTCTTGCGGGCGGCGCAGGAGCGCTTCAAGGCGGCCATTGAGGAAGTGCGCTGCGCACCAAGCCGACACCTACAGCGCTGAGCAGCGCCCGGTTGGCGCGAGGATGCTGGACCGGACGCGTGCGCAGGTCGCGCTGATGCGGCCGAACCGCAAGGTTGCAGGTCTTCCAGCACCCTTCTTGGCCAAATCCACCGCAACTACCTGTTCAATTTTGTAGAACCAGCCCGAGGATCGGGAAGGCGTCGCTCGAGCCGTGCGGATCGCCGAACCTTCAGCGTTCAACGTGGCCGACAAATCCCGGCGATTCGTGGCCCATCAGCTCCGTCGCCCGTTTGATCTTCGCGTCGTGGCGATAATGGTTGAGTACAGCCCAGGCGGCCTCTTCGCTTTCCCACAGCGTGTTGACCATCATGTGGCTGGGATCCTTCACGTCGCGCACAACCTCGTAGTCGAGGTAGCCCGGCAGGGGCATCATGTCGGCGCCGATCCCTCGCGCGAGCACGAAGCCTTCCTCGGCGTACTCAGAAGGAAACCTGAAATCGAACATCGACTTGACGGTCATGGCCGCAGCTCCGGGATGATGGGCGCTCTGGTTGGCAGCTCCGCCCTGGACGATCAACGGGCTGACGCTAACGACATTCATCATTACTGAAGCGGAATGGACCGGCTGACCGCCATGTCGAGCTTCGTCAGGGTGGTGGAGCGCGGCAGCTTCGCCGCGGCCGCGGCAGCGGCGGGCATGTCGCCGGCGATGATCGGCAACCACGTCCGCTTCCTGGAGCAGCACCTCGGCGAGGCGTTGCTCAGCCGCTCGACCCGCCGGCAGGTGCTCACGGACTTCGGCCGCGACTACTACGAACGCTGCCGGCGTATCCTGGAGGAAGTGGAGACCGCCGAAGCGGCCAGCCGCCTTGGCGGGCGCGAGCCGTCAGGCGTCTTGCGC
>CAXTRP010000005.1:17194-26238 GCA_964246615.1 uncultured Caulobacteraceae bacterium
ACCACCGTGCTGCCTCCGGCGATCACGCGATACGTCCGCGAACACGCCGGCATGGCGGTGGACCTGATCCTTCACGACGACCGTCTCGACCTCCTGACGGAGCGGGTGGACGTCGCCTTTCGCATCGGCGCCTTGCCCGACTCGGCCATGGTGCAGCGCGCGCTCCCGCCGATCCCGCTCGTCCTGTGCGCCTCGCCCGAATATCTGGCGCGGCGGGGCCGGCCGGCCACGCCGGCCGAGCTGGCCGACCACGACTGCCTCGATTTCTTCACGACGGGGCCGAGCCGCTGGCGACTTTCCACGTCGCAGGGCGCGCGGGAACAGCCGGTCTCAGGGCCGGTGAGGGCCGACAGCGCGCAGGCGCTACGCCTGTTCGCCCTCGCGGGGCTCGGCATCGCCATGGCGCCGCGGCCCGTCGTGCGAGGCGACCTGGCCGACGGGACCCTGTGCGAGATCCTCAAGGATCATCAGCCCGAGCCCCTACGGCTGAGCATCCTCGCCCTGCCCGGTCGATTGCAGACGCCCAGGGTTCAAGGCTTCGTCGACATGGTCCGCGAAGAGCTGACCGACACCTGACCTGAGGTCAGTCACCGCGGCGCCCCGGACCGTTGGTCACAATCGTAGTGAGCTTCGCCAAGTCGATGGCGTGGTTCGCCTTACCTGTAACCTGGGCGTCCAGCCGTCCGGAGGACTCGGAGGTCGACTCGCCGGGCTCACGCCCTCCGGCGAAGCCGTCTGCACAGCCGGGTCAGACGATCCGGATGCCATCATCCTTTCGGCTCATCTTGGGACTGAACACTCAGTCCGACGTCTGACGTTGTCTCACCACACCAGTGGCAATGAGTCGACGCCCATGACCATCCCCCCGTGCATCACCGGCTGACGATCCGGATCCGGTCTGAAGTCCGGGATACGGGCAAGCCATTCTTCATACATCACGCGCAACTCAATCCGCGCCAAGTGCTGACCAATACAGCGATGAGGACCAGAGTTGAAGGTGAGGTGCGTGATGTTAGGCCGGCTCGGATTGCATACGAGAGGGTCTGGGAAAACAGCCGCGTCCAGATTGGCCATTGAAAGCTCAAGCAACGCCCGGTCTCCCGCACGCAGATTGGCGCCGTGCCACACTTCATCCCGCGTCACCATCCTACCCGGCACAGCTGGAGCTCCCAACCGCAACAGCTCCTCGGCAATCAACCTGACGTTACCGATATTCTCACGGCATTGTCTCTGCATCTCGGGATGCCGAGAAAGATAGTTGATCCCGAACGCCATCGTATTTACGACAGTATCAAGTCCGGCAAAGAAAAGTAGCTTAAAGTAAGACTTTATCTCTTCAGTCGTTATGTCACGACCTTCAATTCTCATCTTGATGATTTCGCTAGTTATGTCATCCGCACCTAGTTTCGGATGAGCAAGCCGATCATCGACGAAGTCAGACATGATTTCAGCCACTCGCGCCGAGCTGGCTTTTCGTTTCTCTGGATCCGGATCGACTGATCCTACAATCGCCAATTCGCGAAACTCCCGAAGACGACTATAATCCATACCCATCAGGTCCATGAACATCATGATCGGAAGCGATTCCGCCACCTCGCTGATGAAATCACAGCGCCCGGCGCCCCGAACCGCTTCGATAAGACCTACGGCCTTCTCGCGGATCTTTCCCTCCAGCTTAGCCATGCGTTGGGGGCCGAAGAGCTTGGCGAGCGGCTCACGATAGCCCGCGTGCACCGGCGGGTCGACCATGATTGGTATGGCCATCCGCCTTTCGAGTTCAGTATCGTCGCGGGGAATGTTCATCGCGCGACTTGAAAAGAGATCAGTCGCCTGCGCCGCCTCGAACGCAAGCGCATGACTGCGAATGACCCAGTGTCCGCCGTTAGCCGTGGTCCAGAATATCGGCGGTGCAGAGTCAATCCTACACAATGAGTCGTAGTGATCGCCTGAAGCGGAAAACTTTGGATCAAGATAGAAGTCAAAGTCGTAAACGGGCGCGCGGTCCTCCCGCAGGGCGGTTGTTGCACCACTATCGAGTTCGCCACTCATCTACTTTCCCTCCGCCGACACTTGCTGTTTGGAGCTATCCACCTTGAAAAGGGGGTGTTCAATCAAGACCCAATCACGACCGTCTCTTTCAGGTCATTGAGATCGCAGGGTTATCTATTCCTAAACAAAAAGCTAGATCTACATTGTACGATGACCTTCGAATTGAGTAATCATGGCTGCCGTCACCATAAACGGCAGGGTTCAAAAGGCCTCCTACTTCCAGCGGCCGTTGGGAGTCCCCTCTATTCAAGTGCATCCTGAAGTTCGCGCACCGAAACGTGAAAACAGACCATTAGACCCGCTGCCGTCGGCGACGAGCGCAGCAAGACGGCGGCCCTGAGAACGCCAGACGCTGCCATCTGGGGCCTAACGACTATTCGAACGGGTCGCATCTAGGCCGTCACCAGACGGTTGTCTACGGAAAACCGTTATGCAACCCGTCATGCCGAAGGTTCTGGAGCTCTGGGGTTCTGGGGTCTGGCCAAGAAAGGTAAGGCCGGCATCGTCATCCAGGACACAGTTGTCTTTAGAAAAGCGTTGGCGCGGAGGGCGGATTTCGCCCCGGCGGGGTTGCTATTATCGTCATTCAGGTACGATCATTGCGCGATCAGGGACGCCGCCACTGCTTGCTTTCTTTGGGCGCCGTGAACCCTCTCGTTGCAGTTTGCTTTTGGGGAAGGTCAGGCCGTGAGCGACACCGTCACCCGCACTGCGCTTTCGCGCGAGGACAGTCTGCTCACCGGAAAGGTCGCGTTGATCACAGGTGGCGGCGCGGGCATCGGGCGCGGCATAGCCATCGGCATGGCTGAGTTCGGCGCCAATATCGCCATCGCGGACATCAACGTGGAAGCCGCTGGGATCGTGGCGGAGCTGGTGCGCGCGAAGGGCAGGCGGTCCATCGTGGTCCCGACTGATGTGCTCGACCGAGAGGCGATCCGCTCGGCTGTAGCCACAACGATCACGGAACTCGGCGGCCTTGACATTTTGGTCAACAATGCTGGAGGGACGCGGCCGCTCAACCTTGTCGACCATAGTGACCGTTCCTCCGACAAGCAGATCGACATCAATCTGAAGAATCTGATTGCGGCCACTCAGGCGGCGGCCAAGGCCATGATCACGGCTGGCAATGGCGGCTCGATCATCAACATCTCGAGCATCGAGGGCCTGCGCGCCGCACCCGGCTACTCGGTCTATGCAGCCTGCAAGGCGGGCATGCTGAACTTTACCCGCAGCATGGCGCTCGAACTCAGCGCCTACGGCATCCGTGTCAACGCCATCGCACCGGACCTCGTGCTCACCGAAGCCATGGTCCGCTTCCGGCCTGACATGCTGGAGCGCCGGGGCGTGGAAGCGCGGCGCCGCCACGTGCCCCTGCAGCGGGCGGGGAACTTTGACGATTGTGCGGGGGCCGCGGTCTTCCTTGCTTCGGCGATGGCGTCTTACGTAACGGGCGTTACCCTGAATGTGGACGGGGGCACCTGGGCGTCAAGCGGCTGGACGCGTGACGCGGAAGGTTGTTGGGAGCTTTTTCCGAGTGAACTCCAGTCGCTGCTCTGACATGACCAGGCAGCGCGTTCCGGCTCAGCGCCAGCCTCTCGCTGAGCCTTGCTCAGAAGTAGGAGCCGCCGTCGATGTTGACGTTCGCTCCGGTCATGTAGCTGTTGGCCTTTGATGCGAGAAAGGCGATCGCGGTCGCGTATTCCTCGATCAGGCCATATCGATCCATCCAAGTCGTCTCGCCACCGAATTGAGTTTTCGCGAGCTTGACCGGAGAAGTTGGATCAGTTGGATCCAAACCTGCCTTCGCGAAGTAGCCGTTCATCACCTCGCCCCAGTGACCGCCCTCCACCATGATCCCGGCTGGCGACATGACGTTGACCAGGATGCCGAGCGGCGCGAACTCTTGCGCCTGAGCCTTGCTCATCGAGACGACCGCCGCCTTGGCCATGTTATAGACGTGCAGGAAGGGAACGGGGTGGCTTGTGGAAGCGGTCGAGATATTGACGATCCTCGCCCAGCTCGCCTCTTTGAGAAGCGGCAGGGCGGCGCGCGTCGTTCGAACATACCCGATCGTAACGCGGTCAAACGCCTCCTTGTAGACCTCGTCGTCTGTGAAGCTTTCGAATGGCCCATGTGTGCCGATGGAGTTGGCCGCATTATTGACAAGCGCATTGATATGGCTCCAACGCCCCCTGAGCTCCGTGAAAGCCACGTCAACCGCCGCCTTACTCGACATGTCCGCCTCCAGCACGATCACCTCGGGGGAGCCCGCCGAGCGACACTGGTCGGCGGTCTTGTCCAGGCCCTTCTTGCTGCGAGCGATCAAGGCCAGCCTGGCGCCCTCGCCGGCGAACTTGCGGGCACAGCCCCGTCCCAAGCCGCGTGAGGCGCCGACCACTATGATGTTGGCGTCCCTAAGTCCAAGGTCCACGCCACTCTCCTGGGTTGATAAGGCTTTGGCGGCCAGTATCGCCTCATGACACGGCGGGGGCCCAGGTGTTGCTGACAACATCGCCGGAGTGATGTCGTTCCGCTGAGCGCATATGTTTTCACTCAAGCCGCCCGTAGCATTTGGGCGCATTGATCTGAGGACCGCACGCAAACTGCGCCCGCATCTTCTATACGACTCTGTGCATCGAGCGGGATCAACCTCTCGCGCGGCAGATTATCGCGGCTGCAACCTGGATCAGGCTGGCGAGATGGATGAAACGCCTGTCGTATAGTGTGGCGAAGCACACAAATCGCTTGAGCCAGTCAAAGCATCGCTCGTTCCGACTCCAGTGCTTAAAGGTGCGGGAGCTGAACAACCCACCCGCGCGGATCACAGTCGACGCTCGTCATCGCCACCACGATGATGCCGGCCAAAACACTCGAAGCGTTTGTGGTGAAGCTCACGGAGCGCAACTCTGGCTGGCGGCCGCAGAGCTGCAAGCCTGAGACGGCCCCCATGGCGCAATGGCCGCCATGAAGAAGGGCCGTATCAGGACGAAAAAAGCTTGGGGAGCTATAGGATGACTACAAGACGGACGTTAACGCTCTGCTTGGCGAGCGCTTTCGCCTTGCTTCATGTCATGCCCACATCCGCGCAGGGAACGTCCATGCCGGCTACGAACGCCGCATCCGTATCGCCCGACACCGCATCGTCCAGCGTCGGCGAAGTCATCGTAACAGCGCGCCGTGTCCAGGAGAGGCTGCAGGACGTTCCCATCTCGATCACGGCCCTCAACCAGCAGCAACTCACCAGCCGCAACATCACCACCGCGGCCGATCTTTCAACCTATACGCCTTCGCTGGAGACCAACAACTTCTTTGGATCGACCAAGACCCAGTTCTCCATCCGCGGTTTCGTCCAGGATCTCGGAACGCAGCCATCGGTCGGCGTCTACTTCGCCGATGTGGTGGCGCCGCGAGCGCCGGCGATAGACGTTCCGGCAGGTGACGGCGCAGGACCAGGCAGCCTGTTCGACCTGGAGAACGTGCAGGTGCTGAACGGCCCACAGGGCACGCTGTTCGGGCGCAACACCACCGGCGGCGCAGTGCTGCTCGTGCCCCAGAAACCCACCGACAAGCTCGGTGGGTATCTCGAAGGGTCCTACGGCAACTACGACATGAAGCGCATCCAGGGCGTCTTCAACACCCCGCTCGGCGATCGGGCGCGCCTGCGTATCGGCGTCGACCACATGGCGCGAGATGGATACCTGAAGAACGATAGCGGTATAGGGCCGGGCCGGCTCGACGACATCGACTACACGTCGGTGCGGTTGAGCCTTGTGGTCGACCTCACGCCCACGCTCAGCAACTATACGATCGGCGCCTATACGCGCTCTACGTCGCATGGCGACCTGCAGAAGCTCGCCACCTGCAATCCGGCCATCGGGCTCGGTGCGCTCGCTTGCGCCCAGCTCGCCAACGAGGCGTCGAAAGGCGCAGGCTTCTACACCGTTCAGAACGTCTTGCCCAACCCGTTCGACAACCAGACCCAGTGGCAGATCATAAACACGACGATGTGGCGGCCGGGCGGCGACGTGACGGTAAAGAATATCGCCAGTTACGGCCAGATTATTGAACATTATTCTTCAGATATATTCGGCACGCTATTCGACACCAGCCTGTTCGTTCCCTCTTATCCCGCAAGGACCTACGTCGGCCTGGACAGCGTGCAGACGCCGCCCGACCGCCCGACCGCCGACCAATATACGGCCACCGACGAGTTCCGCGTCCAGGGCGACAATCTGGACAAGCGGTTGAGCTGGCAAGGCGGCGGCTATCTGGAAGTCAGTCAACCCCTGGGCCGTTCGGGGGATCGTGCCCAGACGCTGGTGAACTGCACCAACCTCGATGCGCTGGTCTGCAACAATCCGCTGGGCGCCGGCAGCGTCGTCGAACAGTCCTCCCAGACCAAGTTCCACGATATTGGGCTCTACGCGCAAAGCACCTATAGCTTGACCCGCAAGCTAAAACTGACCGGTGGTTTCCGCTATACGTGGGACAGCGTGAAAACCAACGCCGATCTGTTCAGCTATTCGTTCGCACCAGGGCCGCTCGCCGCGCTGTCCACCGGCACGGCCTGCGAGGAGCCCGGGCTGACATTGCCCGGGTGCGCTGTCACCTACCACGAACGGTCGTCCAAGCCGACCTGGCTGATCGATCTCGACTACACGCCGGCTCATGACGTGCTGATCTACGCCAAGTACGCCCGCGGCTATCGCGCTGGAGGCATCGCGGCGAACGTACCTGCACAATACGCGGTCTTCGGACCCGAGAAGGTCGACTCCTACGAAACGGGTTTCAAGACCAGCTTTCGCGGCCCATTTCACCCGACCTTCGATGTTTCAGCCTTCTACAACAACTTTTCCGATCAACAGCTGGAGGTGCTGTTCACTCCCAAGCCGGAGGCGACCGTGCCTACGATCAGCGGCATCTTCAACGCCGGCCAATCTCGCATATCGGGCATTGACGCCAGCGGGACGATCACGCCCTTGGAGGGCTTTACGCTTGAGGCGGCCTACAGCTACCTCGACACCCGGCTCAGGAGCCTGAGCCTGGCCGCCACTACGCCGGACAGCCCATACGATGTCGGCGCCTCGCAGGTCGCCGGCGATCCGCTTACCTTTGCGCCGAAAAGCAAGGCCACCCTGACGGGCACATATGTCCTTCCAATCGACTCCTCGCATGGCCGGGTCGCCGTGGGGGCGACCTTCATCCACGTGGACCGCATGCTGACCAATTATTCGCAGCGTGACGCAGACGGCAAACTGGACGGCTACTCTTACGTGGATGCTCGCAACCTGCTGAACCTGAACGCGAGCTGGAATGGGATCGCCCACAGCAACGTCGACCTCGCCCTGTTCGTCACCAACGTTCTTCAGAAGAACTACTATACCGTCTATGCCCCGCTGTTGCCGAGTTCCGGCTTCACCACCGGCGTGGTAGGCGAACCGCGCATGTATGGCGCGCGCCTGCGCTATCACTTTGGTGACTGATGTCGTGAAAACTGTGTCTACGACAGCGGTTGAGAACGGTCGTTGTCGTCATGGTCGGCGTCGGGCAAGGGCGGCGGCTGCGCCTGATCCGGTCGACCAGCCCACCGGCATAGCCGTCATCTGCAAAGCCTTGCTCCACGAACGGGTATCTGGCCTTGAGGCGCTTCAGCACACTCTTGGCCTTGTCGCGGTCCTGGATGCCGGCGTTGTGGACATGGACGGGGAGCAACCGACCGCCGGTGTCGGGCAGATGCGGGGTTGGGCCGGGAGCCGCGAAGAAAGCCTTTGATCCGTGGCGAAACAATGCCGGAGCTTGTACGCTACCTGGACCCGTAGCTGGCGCTCACGACAGGCCGGCGGAGACCATAGTTCAATGTTGATGCCGCAAGGGCTGAAGGCGTTTTTCCTGTTCCTGTCGGGCTTGGTGGGGATGGAGGGCGTGGCTTGGGCGACCCACCGCTTCCTCATGCACGGCCCACTCTGGCTCCTGCACCGCTCCCACCATGAACCGCGGACGGGCCGGTTCGAGCTCAACGACCTCTTCGCCCTGTACTTCTCGCTGCCCTCGATCGCCCTGATCGTCTGGGGCGGCTTGGGCTGGTGGCCGGCCAAATGGCTGGGCTGGGGCATGACGGCTTATGGGCTGATCTATGCCCTGTTCCACGACGGGCTGGTGCACGGCCGCTTCCGTTCGCCCCTGCCGCTCAAGCTGATGAAGCGGCTGGTGCAGGCGCATCGCATGCATCATGCGGTCGCGACCAAACGGGGCTGCGTTTCCTATGGCTTCCTGTGGGCGCCGCCAATCGCGCGGCTCAAGCGCCAGCTCAAGGCCAACAGAGCCCAAGCGCTGCAACCCGTGAACCGAGCGCCGGAGGCCTTGGGGCCGATCGGCCAGCCCAGCTCATCCTGACGCCGGCCCCGGCGCGCCAGGGCCTGCTTCAGCGCAGACGATTGCGGACCATGGCGGCGATGGCGCGTTCGGCGAGCCTGCCGTAGGGTGGCCGCAGGAGCCGGGTGGGGGACAAGGGCGACTGCGTAAACACGGCGCGCCGGTGGCTGAAGGCCTCAAACCCCGCTCGCCCATGGTAGGCGCCGACGCCGGATTCGCCCAGGCCGCCGAACGGCAGGCTCTCGACGGCGACCTGCAACACCGTGTCGTTGACGGCGACGCCGCCTGAGCGCGTCCGGGCCAGCACGGCGGCCAGGCGCGCCCGATCCCGGCCAAACCAATAGAGGGCCAGCGGCGCGGCGCGCCGGTCCAGGTAGTCGAACACCTCTTCAGGATCGTCATAAGGCACCAGCGGCAGCACCGGGCCGAAGATCTCATCGCGCAGGAGGTCGCTGTCCCGTGGCGGATCGACCACGAGACAGGGGGACACGCCGCGCGGCTCGGCGGACGGGAGGAGCGGGACGAGGTCGAGCCCGGCGACCAGCCGCTCCAGCCGGTCGCGGTCGGCGGGGCGGCACACGGCAGTGACACCGGGTCCGGACGGATCGGGACGCATCCGCGCC